>MWDC01000009.1 GCA_002070355.1 Parcubacteria group bacterium ADurb.Bin159
AATAAAAATATTATAATCTTCCACTGCTTCTATGCTTGCTTCAGGATACTGAGCTTGAATTTGTTGGCGAAAAAATTGTTCCAAACTCGAAGGAACACCAACATAAAAAGAAATAATACCATCCTTGTCAGTTACTATTTCAAAAGAAAAATGGTCTGAACGCCCGGCGAAAGAAGCATTAAACCCTCTTTCTGCTTTTAATCCTCCGATATTAGCTAAAAAATTTTCCATTAAAGATAACCAAAACTTCGGTGTTTTTTTTGTTTCTTCTTCTTTAGCTTCTTGGGGCAAAGTAACCAAAAGTAATACTTTTTCAAAAGCGGCTTTATATTGTTTTTCCCGGGTGAGATTTCTTTTAATTAAATTAACAATTATTAGTAAAATAATTAAAAAACCTACACCTATGCCCACTACGGGAAATAAATTTTGAGGAAAAGACATAAATAATAAATAAACAAAATTAAAATTTTCTTCAAGGATTCCGTTAGGGCGGAATTCCAAAATTCTATATTCTATATTTTAATTCTATATTCTATTTACAACATTCTTCCTTTAGCCGCGCCAGGGACATCTATTATCTCTTCTAATTCTCCGTTTTTAAAACGTCTTATTGCTTCTCTGCCAGTTATGCCAAAAACTCCGGCATAAATCTTTATTCCCGACGCTTTAAAAAAATCGAAATGTTCCGGGTCAATATTCCCGGTAATAATTGCCTCCGTCTCATTGGAAGTAACCAAAAAAGGAAGGCGTTCTTTTTTTCGCGGTGCAACAATTATTTTGGAACGGGAATAATTGTCTTCAATAAAAAGAAAGTATCTCGCCTCTTTAAATCTGACCGAGAGCAAAGAATCTAAATTGTTTTTTTCAAGGGGCAAACAAAGTTTCATAAAGAATTTTGTTGTCTTTTTTTAGCTAAATCTAAAATTTTATCAGTTTTAATTTTTGATTCTTTCTCAATAAAAAAACGATTTACTCCCTTTAATAATCTTAAAAATCTTTTAATTATATTAAGAATCTTCTGGCTTGCAATTTTTGCGCTATTAATAATTTTTTCAATTGCTCCAGCGGTTTCTTCTGTTTTTATTTCAAATTTTTTCTTCTCTATAGGAGATAACTTCTCTGTAAAAATTTCTAAATCTTGAGACAAAATCTCTTCTATTTTTTGCCCTATTTCTGTTTTTGCTGATTTTTTTCCGACTATATGAGAAGGAGGAAACGAAACAGATGGCTGTTCAGGCAATGGTGTTTTCTCTTTTTCAGGTGAAAGTATTTCTACTTCTTTAATTTCTTTTTCTGGAGAAGGATAAACTTCTGGTGCAGGCGGTTTTTCTTTAAATTGTTCTTTATTAAATGGGCTCATATTTAAAATTAAGAATATAGAACATAGAGTTTAGAACATAAAATTTGTGGCTTTATTACATTATACTATACCTTTATACTTTTGACAAGTTTTATTAATATTCCCATTATTTTGTAGATTCTACTCTCTGCCAAAGATTGGCTTGGTTTTTAATTTTTATACGCCAAAAAATATCAAGCCAAAGATAAAAGCGAAGAAAATAAAGCAAAATAAGCCAAAAAAATTCTTTTAAATTTTTCGGATAACTAAAAAATAATTTTATTCCCCAAAAAACCTCTTGCTTAAAATTTCTTTTTTTTATCTTTGATTTTTGATTTTTCATTTGACTCCCTCCAGTGGATCTTCGTTTTTGTTTCAACCAATCAGAAAGATTAACAGGGAATTTAACAAAAACTTTGGCTTCGGCCAGATAGCCAATTTTGTGTCCTTTCTTCCATATCTCTTGTGAGACAAAAGAATCATCAGCTAAAATATCTAACGGCAGTAACGGAAAAAGAGAAGCACGACAAGCGTAAAGATATCCCGAACAATCTAAATATTCGCCAGTTGACATATTCCTCTCCCGCCATTTATGAGCAGCAAAAGTTAAAAAATGAGAGAAAAAACCAAATAAATTATCCTTAGAGTTCATCGGAACCGGTTGCCCGCTTATAGCGCCTAAAGCATTATTATCTCTTAGGGCGCTTACTAATTGCTGAATTGCTCCTTTAGCCGGCAAAACATCTCCATCGGTTAAAACTAAAATATCTCCCTTAATATAAGGAACAACTAAATTAAGAGCTGCTGGCTTCCCCTTGCCCTTGTCTTGCCAAAAATAAACCTTAGGGAAAGAAAGAGCAATGTCTTTTGATTTGTTGTCCGGCGCTACTACTAAAACCTCAAAATCTTCTTTGAACTTTTCGGAAAAAATTTGATTAAGAAGTTTCTTTAAAGTTTGAGGTTCATTAGAAGTAGTAATTAAAATAGAAAACATAAACAAAAAATTAAAAATCAAAATTTTGAAATTTAATTAGACACTGGCCTCTCGCTATTCTATCTTTAATGGTTTATGGGAAACGACTGGATTATACTATATCGCGCGCCAAAAGGAGATAAATGGCTTTCCATCAACTCTATAGATTTAACAGGAACAGGTTTTACTTTAGAAAAATCGAAGGGAATAATTTTAAGAGGACGAGGAATTTTAAGGCGAGCCAAAGTAAGATGCATATGCCAAGGACGTTCTTCTATTCTAATGCCTATTTTTTCTAAATTTAAGCCAAGTTTACTCTGAATAGACGACAAACTGTTTCCTTTTTCTTTAAGAGAAATAAAAAAAACTCTCGGTCTTGAGAGTGAAGGGAAATAATCAAAATTGTCTAAAAATAAATTAGTCGGTGAAGAAACAGAAAGAATAAAAGACAAAACCTTTTTTGTTTCCTCTATTTGTCTTTCATCAATATATCCTAAAAAATGAAGAGTAAGATGACAATTTTCCGACTTTACCCAATTAATGTCTTCTCGGTGATTTATTTTTTTTAATTGATTAATTATGTTATTTAAATCGTCTTTCAGCCATTGGGGGAAATTAACAGCAATAAAACAACGTTTTTTGCCCATAATAATGAAAAACAAAATTTTCCTTTTATTTAAAGGAAAGATGAAATGTCAATTAATTTATTAAAAGAATTATTCTGTTTTTGTCTCGTCTTCTTTTTTTTCTTCTTCCATATCAGAAACTTCTGATTTTGTTTCTTTGTGAGTAGAAAACCCTACAGTAAAGAGAATAATACCGCTGAAAAAAATAATCGGGCCAAGACAGGCTAAAATTAAATGCCAAACAAACGGCCACCACCAAACAACAATTCCATAAATTCCGAAAACCATTAGAATAATTCCGCCAATCAATAAAAGTGCTTTTTTCATAAATTTAAAATATAAATATTTAAATATTCCTTTGAAAATTCTTCGCTTAAGAATTTATATTTTTGCTTTTTGATTTTTTTCTACCCACCAAGTTAAGGCTTTGATATCCTGAAAACGCTCCTCTGAGGAAGGATCCCCCAGAAGAACGATAGTATATTCATTACCATTAACTTCAAATTTGCCGGCAAAACAATAACCACTCTCTTCTAAATAACCTGTCTTGCCGTAAACAGAAATAAAATTATCTAATAATTCATTGGTATTTTTAAAATAAAGATAATGGGTTTGTGTTTTATTAAAAATCGGGAAGCTGATAGATTTCATTTGACTAATTTTTTTGAAATTATCAATTTTAAAAAAATAATCGGTTAAAATTGCCAAATCTTCAGCAGTAGATTTGTTTTGAGGATTAAGTCCTGTTGGTTCGTAAAAATAAGTATGGGTCATTTTTAATATTTTTGCTTTTTCGTTCATTAAATCAACAAATTTTTTTTCTGGCAATATATCCTTTTCAACTAAATTAGCCAAAGACTGGGTAGCATTGTTAACCGAAGCAATCAAATTTACTTCAATCAAATCTTTAATTTTGGCTGATTCGCCAGGATAAATTGATATTTTGCGGGCTTCTTTGTCCTCTTCTTTAACTAATGGACATTGTTTATTTAAAAAAGTATCTAATTCTTTCCCCTCTTTATTTTCTGTGATACTCTCCCAAATGATAATATTGCTCATTAATTTTGTTAAACTGGCTATTGATGAAACCTCTTGAGGATTTTTAGCGAAAACAATATTATTATTCTGATTATCTAAAACTAAAGCGCTTTTTGCTTTAATAATCATACCCAAAGAAATGGGCTCTTCTATAATATCTCCCTCATAGCTAATTTTGATGGCTTCAGGCGCTGATAAATCATCTATAGTTAAACTCTGTTGGCTAAGCGAAGAAATAATAATTAAGAGGGCGGACAGAAAAGACATAATAAAATAAATCCTAAATTCTATTTAAAATCATACTTGTTAGCTGCTTGCCGGTAAGCAAGGACTGCTTTTTTCAAAAAATCTTTCTTTTGGTAAAAAAAGTGTCAAAATTGATTTTTTGAGGAGATAACCCTTTATTGATGCAGGTTTGCGGCGGTCGGAAAAAGGGGACTGTCCCCAAAAAAGTTATTCCCAAATTCCTCCTCTTTTCTCTAAAGTAAAACTCCAACGGGATTGACTTTTCAGGGTAAAATTTCTACCAGCTCTATCTTCAAATTTTACTTCTCCTGACCGCCAAGCAGAATCAAAAAGCGAATCTTGTTCCGATTGGCTTAAAACATAAGCTAAATGATCTAACCCTTTTTGCGTGTCATTATCATAGTAAACAGTATAACCTCTAATGTTTTTTGATTGTTGACTCATATGAGTAAAATGTGGAAAATTAAATATTGCTAAATTTAAGGCCTATGGTATATTATAAGAGAATTATAAAAAATATCAAATGGGAAACAAAGAGTTAGAAAAAATTCCTCCTCAAAATATTGAAGCCGAACAGGCTCTTTTAGGCTGCCTTTTAATTGATGAAGAAGCTATTTACAAAGTAGCCGATATTTTGGCTCCCGATGATTTTTATAAAGAAATTCACGAAGTCATTTATCAAACAATATTAGACCTTTTTGGAAAACAAGAGCCAATTGATACTTTATCCGTAGCCAATAGATTAGAAGAGAATAAAAAATTAGATTTTGTTGGGGGAAGAAGCTATTTAATTCATCTTTCTAATGCTGTACCTAATTCTAGCAATGTTAAAAATTATGCTCAAATCGTTCAAAAAAAGGCTACTTTAAGAAAATTAATCCAAGCTTCAACTAAAACTATAGAAGATGCCTATGAAGAGGACCAAGACGCCGTTAATATTCTTGATAAAGCCGAACAAAGAATTTTTGCCATTTCCAAAAAATTTCTTCAACAAAAATTTATTCCTATTAAAGAAACTTTAGCTGAAGCGTTTGAAAGAATCGACGCCTTACAAAAAGGCAAAGAAAAAATACGAGGGGTACCTACTGGTTTTATTAATCTTGATGAAAAATTAGCTGGTCTTCAGCCGTCCGATTTTATCCTTTTGGCTTCAAGGCCGAGTGTAGGAAAAAGCAGTTTAGCTCTTGATTTTGCCCGTTATGCGGCTGTAGAAAAAAAAATTCCTGTGGGAATTTTCAGCTTGGAAATGTCTCGAGATCAAGTTGTCGACCGTCTTATCTGCGCTGAAGCTGGTATTAATCTTTGGCAATTGCGGACAGGGCACATATCTTCTAAAGACAATCGCACTTTCAAAAATTTAAACAAATCTCTTTCTAAATTATCCGAAGCGCCAATTTTTATCGATGATTCCCCTACGGCGAATATTATTGAAATTCGCACCAAAGCCCGGCGCTTACAAGCTGAACATAATGTAGGGCTCTTAATTATTGATTATCTCCAATTAATGGAAAGCCCAAATGTCCGCGATAATCGTGTTCAAGAAGTTTCAGAAATTTCACGCGCTATGAAAAGTATCGCTCGAGAATTAAAAATCCCTGTTTTAGCTCTTTCCCAACTCTCTCGGGCAACAGAAGTAAGAGTTCCGGCTATTCCCAAATTGGCTGATTTAAGAGAATCGGGATGTTTAACCGGTGATACTCTGATTACTAACATTAATACTGGCCGACAGTTAACAATGAAAGATTTAGCTAAACGCAAAAAGCAAACTCCAATTCCAATAATATCTCTTGATAAAAACTATAAACTCCGTTCTGATACAATAACTAAAGTATTTCCATCAGGTAAAAAGATAATTTTTGAACTAGCAACAAAAAGTGGCCGGAAAATAAAAGCGTCAGCCAACCACCCGTTTTTTAAACTCGAGGGGTGGACAAGGTTAGACCATTTAAAAAACGGAGATTTTATTGCTCTACCCCGCAACATAACTATTAAAAAACCAAAAAATCCTCTTAATAAAAAAGAATTAATTCTACTGGCTCACCTTTTGGGAGACGGATGCATTGTTTCTAATCAACCATATCATTATACAAGTGCTGACAAAAAAAATCTCCAAATTGTTAAAAAAACGGCCAAAGATTTGTTTGGTATCAATGGCCGGATGGTCAAACAAAAAAACTGGTACCATCTCTACCTCCCCTCTCCCTATCGACTTACTCGAGGCAAATATCACCCTATAACTAATTGGTTTACAAGGTTAAATATTCGTCCTTGCCATTCTTGGGAAAAAGTAATTCCCGAAGCTATTTTCCAATCTAGTGAAAATTATATTGCCTTGTTTTTAAAGCATCTCTGGTCAACTGATGGTAATATAAGTTGGAAAAAAATGCCCAACAGAAAACCACTGGGCAACATATACTACGCTAGCAGCAGCAAGATACTAGCTGAACAAGTCCAGCACTTACTTCTAAGGTTAGATATTCAGTCTACAATAAAATTGCCTCCCCTAAAAAAAGCGGGGTATCATCAAATGTATCATGTCCACATTCAATCTTCAACAGAGCAGCTGAAATTTCTTTCGAGGGTTGGTATTTATGGTGAAAAAAACAAGATTATCACTCTACTGACAAGAACCCTCAAAAAGGTCAGCCCCAATCCAAATAATGATATAATCCCAAAAGAAGCCTGGCAAATAATAATTAAACCAGCAAAAGAAAAATTGGGGCTAAGCTGGAGAGAAGTATCTAAAATACTCAACACAGCTTATTGTGGAACAAAATTGTATAAAAGTGGATTAAGTAGGGAAAGAATGTTAAGACTATACAATAATGGCTTAAAAAATATTGCCATAACCAATTTAGCAAATTCGGATATTTTATGGGACCAGGTTATCTCTATCAAAAAAATTGGATCTGAAGAAACTTATGATGCTACTGTTAAGAGCCGTCATAATTTTATAGCCAATGATATTATTGTCCACAATTCTTTGGAACAAGATGCGGACGTAGTACTTTTCATTTACCGCAAAATTATGGATAGGGGAATTAAGGTTTGCCCTGAGGAAGAAAAAAACGTAGCGGAAATTTATATTGCTAAACATCGCCATGGACCAGCGGGAGTAATGGTCCCTCTTTATTTTGACGAAGAAAAGGCAAGTTTTAGAAATTTAACTCGCCAAGAAGAACCATTTTAAAGCAACTTCTTATGATATGGCCAAAAGAAGTTCAAAATTTAATTGAAACCTTTTCTCGTTTCCCTAATATCGGGCCTAAAACAGCCGAACGGTTTGTCCTTTGGCTCCTTAAAAAGGATAAAAATGACTTGGAAAAATTTGCGCAAATGATTAAAAATTTAACTAATGTTAAATTTTGCCAAATCTGCGGCAACATTAGCCAAGAACAAATTTGCCCTATTTGTAAAGATACAAGCAGGACAAGAGATATTCTTTGTTTAGTAAGTTCTCCCATAGAATTAGCCACCATTGAAAAAACATCTAAATATAGGGGGCTTTATTTTATTTTAGGAGGGTTGATATCTCCGGGAAACATAAAAGCTAAAGACCTAAAAATTCAAAATTTATGGAAAAGATTGGAAAAAGAAAAAATTAAAGAAGTTATTTTTGCTTTTTCGCCCACGGTTGAAGGGGAAACAACTATGCTTTATTTAGAAGATAAAATTAAAAAAACATTTCCTAACATAAAACTAACCAAATTAGCTCGCGGGCTTTCTTTGGGAATGGACTTAGAATATGCCGACGAAATTACTTTATCGGAAGCAATAAAAAATAGAGGAGAAATTTAATTATGATTTTAAACGAGCAATCTAAAGAAAATTGGAACAATGCTCTTCTTAATTTAGAAAGCGAATTTTTACAATCTTGGGAATGGGGGGAATTTCAAAAATCTTTGGGCAATCAAATTTGGCGTTTAGAGCAAATATCCCCAAATAAAGAAATCACAAATCTTGTTTTTTTTTACCAACATAAATTGCCTTTAAAATTTTCCTTTTTTTATTCGCCACGTGGCCCAATAAAAAAACCAGAAGATTTCTTAGAAACGATTAAAAAAATCAGCGAAAAAGAAAATGCTATTTTTTGGAGGATAGAGCCAATTATTAAAGAAGAAAATTTATTTTCTTACTTTCCTTCAAAAAAAATTATTCACATAAATGATGTTCAGCCGTCTCAAACTATTATTTTGGACCTAACTCCTACTGAGAATGAACTTCTCAAAAAAATGCGACCTAAAACACGCTATAATATCCGTTTAGCCGAACGGCATCAAATAAAAATTAGAAAAAGTAAGGTTGAAACATTAGAAAAAGATATAAAAATCTTCCTTTCCCTATTACAACAAACAACAAAAAGAGATAAATTCAGAGCTTGGACTGATAATTATTATAAAAAACTTATAAAAACCCTATTCCCGAATTTTCTTAATCTTTATTTCGCTGAAATTAACGAAGAACCATTAGCAGCTAATATTATTATTTTCTTTCAGAATAGAGCCACTTATTTATATGGGGCAAGCAGTGATAATAAAAAAAATTTGATGGCTCCTTATTTGCTTCATTTTTATATTATAAAAGAAGCGAAAAATATGGGATGTAAAGAATATGATTTCTGGGGTATTGATGAAAAAAAATGGCCAGGTATAACCCGCTTTAAAAAAGGATTCGGCGGAAAAATCGTGGAATATCCCGGAACATTTGATATTATTTTTAATAAAAAGTGGTATCAAATGTATACTTGGACAAAAGGAATAAAAAAATCTATTTTATAATTTATAACACGAAAATTTGATTAAAATATGAAATTTAGAATATAGAATACAAAAAAATAAGAATAAAATTTTAAATTTTTTATGTATCATTCTCTTCCCATTCAAAAAGTATTGGAATTAGTAGATTCAAACCCAAATGGTTTAACTCAAAGTGAAGTTGAAAAAAGGCAAAAAAAATACGGGCCTAATGTTCTGCCTGAAAAGAAAAAAACAACCACTCTCTCTTTGTTTTTATCACAATTCAAAAGTCCCCTTGTTTATATTCTTTTAATAGGCGCTGTTATATCCTTTGCCCTTAAGGAATTTATTGACGGAGGTATTATTTTAGCCGCTGTTTTGATTAATGCTATTATGGGTTTTTTGCAAGAGAATAAAGCAGAAAAAACTCTCCTCCGTTTAAAACAAATAGTAGAGCATAAAACTATAGTCAGAAGAGAAGGTATAGAGCAAGTTGTTTTGTCTAATAAATTAGTTCCCGGCGATATTATTATTTTAGGAGCAGGAGATATTATTCCTGCCGATGGACGAATTATCAACTCAAAAAATTTTGAAGTTAATGAATCTGTCCTTACTGGAGAATCAACTCCCTCGCCAAAAACAAATAAAATTCTAAAAGAAGAAACTCCCTTAGCTGATAGAGAAAATATGGTTTATAGCGGTACTGTAGTTGATCGAGGAAAAGCCGAAGTAGTAGTTGTAAATATTGGAGAATATTCAGAAATTGGCAAAATCGCTTTATTGATTAAAAAAACTCCCGAAGAAAAGACACCTCTTCAAAAGAAAATAAGCAGTTTATCCAAGACATTGAGCATAATTATTGGCGCATCTTGTTTTGTATTATTCGTTTCGGGTATTATAGTTGGTCGGCCTTTTTTGGAAATGCTCCTTACCTCTATTGCTGTAGCCGTAGCTGGAATCCCCGAAGGATTGCTTATTGCTGTAACTATTTGTTTAGTTATTGGCATGCAAACTCTTTCTAAAAATAATTCGTTGGTTAAAAAATTAGTTGCCACAGAAACTTTAGGTTCAGTTACTACTATTATTAGCGATAAAACAGGAACACTTACTGAGGGGAAAATGGTTGTAACTCATATTTTACCTAAAGAAGGAAAATCAGTTGATGATATTTTAAGAGTTGGCTTACTTTGCAATGAAGCTGTTATTGAAAATCCTAAAGAAAAACAAGAAAAATGGATTATCTTTGGCGATTCTACTGATGAAGCCTTAATTCGAGAAGCAATAAGAGCTGGTTTAAAAAGAGAAGAAATTATTAAAGAATACCCCAAACTTGACGAAATTTCTTTTGAGTCAAAGAAAAAGCAAATGAGCGTGCTTTGCCAAAATAAAACTTCAAATATTATTTTAGTTAAAGGAACGCCAGAAATTATTTTTAAATATTGTCTTTTGAAAAAAGACGAGCAGGAAAAAAATTTATCTTTAGTAAAAAATTTAACAAAAAGTGGTTTACGCATTTTGGCTTTTGCTCAGAAAGAAACAAAAGAAAAGAAAATACCTTCTGAATTTTCCGATTTTGAATATTTAGGATTAATTGCCCTTAAAGATCCGTTAAGAAAAGAAGCAAAAGAAGTAATTAAAGAATGCTATAAAATGGGAGTTCGGCCAATTTTAGCCACCGGAGACCATAAATTAACCGCTTTATTTATAGGGAAAGAAGTAGGAATAAAAGAATGCGCAGTTATTGAAGGGAAAGATATTGATCAAATGTCCGATGAAGAGTTGAGAAAAATTATTAAAAAAAATGGAATTTTCGCCAGAGTCACCCCAAAACATAAAATGAGATTAATTAAAATTTTAAGAAATGACCAGGAAGTTATTGCTATGACCGGCGACGGAGTAAATGATGCTCCGGCAATTAAATCTGCTGACATTGGTATTGCTTTAGGTTCAGGCTCGGAGGTAACCAAAGAAATAGCCGATATTATTCTTTTAGATAATAATTTAAAAACAATTCTTACAGCGATAAAAGAAGGACGAAATATTTTTGATAATATTAAAAAAATAATTCTTTATTTACTTTCCGATGGATTCACTGAGCTTGTTTTAATCGGCGGCTCTTTACTTTTTGGATGGCCATTACCTGTGGCTGCGGCTCAAATTCTTTGGGTTAATATTATTGAAGATACTTTGCCTGCTTTAAGTTTATCTTACGAAAAACCGATAATTGATATTTCCCAAACTAAACCTCGCGATCTTAAATCACCACTACTGGATAAAGAAATGAAATTTCTTATTGTTATTATTGGCATAGCCACTGATTTAATTATGCTTGGCCTTTTCAGCTGGCTCTTAAAAGATGCCCATCTTCCTATCAACCATATTCGCACTTTTATTTTTGCTGATTTAGCTATAGATAGTCTTCTTAATATTTATAGTTGCAAAAATCTTAATAAAAATCTTTGGCATTATAATCCATTTAATAATCGATTTTTAAATTTAACCGTTCTCTTTGGTTTTGGTATGCTTTTAATTGGTGTTTATATCCCTTTCTTCCAAAATATTTTAAAAACCGTTCCTCTCAATTTCTTTGATTGGTTATTACTTGTTGTATTGGGATTCTTAGAAATCACTTTAGTGGAATTGGGGAAAATGATTTTTATCCACAAAAATTCAAAACTTACAGCAACTAACGCGAAAAATTAATTTGAATATAGGATTTAGAATATAAAATACAAAAAAAATAAAATATAGAATTTAATTTATTTTAGATTTTTATTTTTAATTTTTACGTTTTAATTTTTTATTATGCTTTTATGCGACATTCAAAATTATTCTGGAAAAACAATCACCTTAAAGGGTTGGGTTTTTAATTTCCGCTCCTCAGGTTCAATTTATTTTCTGCAATTTAGAGATGGCACTGGAAAAATTCAAATTGTTGTTTCTAAAAATAACATTGAACCTCAAATTTTTGAAGAAGTTAAAAAAATTACTCAGGAAACTTCTATTGAGGCGGAGGGGAAAGTTTATCCGGAGAAAAAATCTCCTTATGGCTGGGAAATGCAAGCGGAAAAAATAAAAATAATTCAAGTTTCTTCTCCTTATCCCTTAGGCAAAAAATCCCACGGCCCTGATTTTTTGTTTAAAGAACGCCATCTTTGGCTACGCTCTCCTAAAGAAGCGGCTATTTTAAAAATCCGCGATGAAATCGCTTTAAACATACGACTTTTTTTGAAACAAAAAAATTTTACTTTAACTGATTCGCCAATTCTAACTCCTACAGCCTGTGAAGGAACAACTACTCTTTTTAAGGTTGATTATTTTGGTAAAAATGTTTATCTTTCTCAATCAGGACAACTCTATTTAGAAGCATTAATTTATAGTTTGGGCCGAGTTTACGACTTTGGTCCAGTATTTAGAGCAGAAAAATCAAAAACACGCCGGCATTTAACTGAATTTTGGATGATGGATGCAGAAGCTGCTTTTTTAGAGCATAAAGAAAATATGGTTTTACAAGAAGAATTTATTTATTTTTTAATTAAAGAAATACTTAAAAATTGTTCAAAAGAATTAGAAATTTTAGAAAGAGACATTGTCCCACTTAAAAAAATAAAACCTCCCTTCCCAAGAATCACTTATGAAGAAGCTATAAAAATTCTTCAAAAAAAGGGAAGTTCTATCAAATGGGGCGATGACTTTGGCGCTGACGAAGAGGCAATATTGTCTCTTCAAAATGACAATCCTCTGTTTGTAGAAAAATATCCTTCAAAAATTAAGGCTTTTTATATGAAACCAGATGAAGAAAATCCCGAGATTGTTTTAAATGATGATTTACTCGCTCCGGAAGGATATGGAGAAATTATTGGCGGTTCAGAAAGAATTTGGGATTACGAACTCTTAAAGCAAAAAATTCAAGAAAATAAATTACCTCTTGATTCTTTAAAATGGTATTTAGATTTAAGAAAATACGGTTCTGTGCCTCATTCTGGTTTCGGTTTAGGGTTAGAAAGATTTATTTCTTGGATTACCGGCATTCATCATATTCGCGAGACAATTCCCTTCCCTCGCACTATGAATAGAATAAAACCATAAAAGGTCTAAATTGGAATTTTTGAAAAATCTAAAATTCTACCTGTATTTATTTTTTTATTATGCTTTTTCTTTATATTTTACTTATTATTATTCTTTGTCTTGTTTTAATAAAAGGGGCTAACATCACTACTAAAGCCCTGATATTTATAGCTAATTATTTTAAACTTCCTAAATTTACCATTGCTTTTCTTTTAGCCGGAGCAGCCACCTCTTTACCCGAGATGATTATCGGTATTTCATCTGGATTGCATCATTCCTCAAATCTAACCTTGGGTAATATCTTGGGGGCAAATATAGTAGATATCACTTTAGTATTAGGATTAATCATTATCTTAGCCAAGGGATTAAGATCTGATCAAAAAATTGTAGAAACAAATACTTTTTTGACAATTATTTTAACTATACTCCCCTTAATTTTACTTTTAGATGGCGTTCTTTCACGGATTGAAGGATTAATTCTTATATTTCTTTTCATTTTTTATGTTTTTATGATGCTTCGTAAAAAAGAAAAATTTGAGGAGATAAATGAAACGGTAGAGAAAAAAAATTTGGCTAAAAATATTTTATGGTTTATTACTGGAATAATTATTTTAATCCTAAGCGCTGAAGCAATCGTTAAAATATCAAGTATTATTACTGTCAAATTAAACATTCAATTAATGATAATCGGGCTTTTAATTTTAGCCCTAGGCACCACTTTACCCGAGCTTGCCTTTAATGCCCAAGCCTCTAAATTAGAAAACAAAGAAATGGTTTTGGGTAATATTCTTGGTTCGCTCACCTTTAATTCCACTTTTATTCTTGGATTAACCTCTGTTATTTCGCCTATTGTTATTGAAAACCAAAAAACATTTTTAATCAGCGCCTGCTTTCTGGTAATTTCTCTTTTCATTTATATGCTTTTTAGCCGCACAAATAAAAAAATAACTCCCAAAGAGGGAGTAATTTTAATTTTTATTTATCTT
>MWDC01000010.1 GCA_002070355.1 Parcubacteria group bacterium ADurb.Bin159
ACCTTTGGCCTGATCAAAAAGCGGCCCTTCTTGATAATATTTAGCCAAAAGCGCTTCAAGCTCTTCATCTTCCGACAGGGGCAGATCCAGATGATAAACCAAGAAAATCGCCTCGGGCAAGTTTTGGCCGCTTTTTAATTTTGCCAGAAGCAGATCGCGCGGCAAGTAGTCCACTTTGGCCGGCGTGTAAAAGTCAATAATGTCTACAAGGCTGGGGGGGTGCGGGCAACTGGCCGGATTTTCCAGCGAGCGGACAAACATTTCTCCATGCTCGCCGACCGGATAGGGAGTAATTACCAAACTTTCTATCCTCTGGTTATTAATAAACCGAGCCGCTTGGCGGAGGTTGTTTTTTACATGAGTGTTGATCATGGGCAGGAAGAAGGCATAGGTAATGGTGAAGGAAAAGGCCAAAACCACCAGCAGATAATTTCTCCTTTGCCGGCTCTCTTTGAATAAAGAGAAAAGAGAAAACGAGGCTAAAAGCATTATTGCCGGATAAACGGGGAGTTGGTATTTAAACATGGTGTTGGGAACAGCCATTACCGCCCAAAAACAGATAAGAAGCAGGAAGCCGGCGCTTGATTTTTTCTTGAAAACAAAATAAAAGGAGGCGAAGAACAAGAAGGCCAAAGGAAGAGAAGTGGCGATGATGGTGGTGCGCAGGTAAAAAAGAGTCCGCCGGCCAAAAAAGAAGAGAAAAATTAAAAGCAGGTAAGTTAGGGGCAGAAAATAAGGATAAATTTTTTTGAAAAATCTTCCCATGGCTTCTTTTTTCCGGCGGTAAAAAATCGCGCCTGTTAAAATCAAAAAAAGAGGGGCGGCTAAGGAAAGCAATGTTTTGGGGTTTAGGGCGCGGGGGAGCATTTGCTCAAAAAGCGGCCGTTTAAAAGCCGCATAGCCCAAACTAAGAACAAGCATTACCAGCCACGAGAAGAAAAAGGCCGCCCAAGCTTTTTTATCCTTTTTTTCCAAAATTAAGAAGAGAATAAAACCGGCCAAAATAAAAGCAAGATAGACGACGCCAAAAACCTTGCTGATGGCGGCGGCGAATAAGACAAGACCGGTTAAAAGGCTCAACCCCCAGCTTGGTTTGTCAATCAGCTTTAGCAAAAGGTAAACCGAGGCGGCAACAAAGAAAGTGAGCCCCAAATCGACTAAAAAAAGCGGCGTTTGGGTGATAAAAAACGGCGCGGTGGCCAAAAAAACCAAGGCTGTTAAGGCTATTTGGCGGTTAAAAAGCCGCCGGCCAACTTGGTAGGTAAAGAAAAAAATGCCGGCGACAAAAAATAAATTTCCCAAAAGGATTGTCCCCTGCCCTTCGCCAAAAAGCCAATAGGTAATCCCTCGGAAAAAGGAAATTAGAGGCATATTAAAATAGCAGGAAAAGCTTCCCCAGTTGGTCCAAAAAGCCTTCAAGCCATTTTCCACGAAGTATTTGGCCTCCCGTTGGTAAAGGCCATAGTCGGGGTTGGTTTGGACGGTAAAAAAGAGGCCAAAAGAGGAAAGGAAAAGAAAAGCGATTAGCAAAATTTTCTTTGCCTTTGGACTAATTTGCTTTTTTGTTTTAAAATAGAGCTTGTCGAGCAAAAAGAGGACCGCCAGAACCAAAGGGAAAGCCAAAAGCGGCCGCCAAAGGGGGGCGTAGTTTCGAAAAAGCATCTCGCGGGGCACGGTAAACCCCGAACCGTGGTTGATAAGCCAGATATTGAAAAGAAAGATGGGAAAAAAGAAAAGTAAATAAGCCAACACTTTAAAAAAATTATAGCACCATAAAATGAAGGAAAAAATCTCCGCTTATCTTTTTAGCCTTCTTCCCAATTCTCCCACCAAGAAAAGGCTTTATGAAAATTTTATTTCCCTTTCCTTGCTTCGCGGGATAACCTATCTTTTTCCTCTTTTTACTCTTCCTTATCTGGTGCGGGTTTTGGGGCCGGAAAAATACGGTCTGGTAGCTTTCGCCCAAGCCTTTGCCAATTATTTCAATATCTTAACCGATTATGGCTTTAATATGTCGGCAACAAGGGAAATTTCCATTGAAAGGGAGGATAAAAATAAAGTTTCGCAAATTTTTTCTTCAGTGTTAAGCATTAAATTTTTGCTTTTTATCTTCAGCCTGATAATTTTTACGACCATTGTTTTTTTTATCCCCCGTTTTGCCGCCGATAAGGCCGTTTACTTTTTTTCTTTTCTTTTGGTTTTGGGCAACACTCTTTTCCCGATTTGGTTTTTCCAAGGAATGGAGAAAATGAAATATATTACCTTTATCAGCACCTTGGCAAAGGTTTTTTTTCTGATTTGCGTTTTTGTTTTTATTAAAAGGCCGGATCAATATGCATTGGTTCCCCTCTTTGGCTCTTTGGGATCTCTAATTTCCGGTCTTGTGGCCCTTATTTTGGTTTTTAAAAGTTTTAAAATAAAGTTTATAATTCCTTCTTTGAAAGAGATGAAAACGCAATTAATAAGCGGTTGGCATTTTTTCACCGCTTCGTTTTTTACCACGATTTACACAAGTAGCAATACTTTTTTTATTGGTTTGGTTACCGGTAATAACGAACTGGTTGGTTATTTTGCCGGCGCGGAAAAAATAGTAGCCGCTTTCAGGGGTTTACTCTCGCCAATTTCTCAAACTGTTTACCCTTATTTCAGCAAATTATTTTATGAGTCTAAAGAAAAAAGTTTAGAAATACTTAAAAAAATGGGTCTTATTATTGGTTCTTTTTCTCTTGCGATCTCGATAATAATGTTTGTTTTAGCCCCTTTTATCAGCAGGGTTGTTCTCGGTGAAGAATTTTCAGCCTCAACTCCTCTAATTAGAATAATGTCTTTTGTTCCTTTTATTATCTCCTTGAGTAATATTTTTGCTATTCAGGGTCTTTTGGGCTTAGGAAAATCTAAAACCGTTTCTAAGATTATTGCCCTTGCTTCCATCGTTCACTTACCTGTCTTTGTTTTACTAACATTGTTTTTTTCAATTCAAGGGGCAGCAACGGCTATTGTTATAACCGAAAGTTTGATAACCGGTCTTTCCATTTACAATTTTAATAAAACTTGTAATACTAAAAAAAGACTTTTTTCATTATGAAATACGATTATTTAATTGTTGGGGCCGGTTTTTCAGGGGCAGTTTTGGCGGAAAGGCTATCGGGTATTGGCAAGAAAGTTTTGGTGGTAGAAAAAAGAAACCATATTGGGGGGAATTGCTATGATTTTTATAATAAAAACGGAGTGCTAGTTCACAAGTATGGTCCTCATTATTTTAGAACTAATTTCGACCAAGTGGTTGAATATCTTTCCCAATTCACCGATTGGTTGCCTCAAGAATTTAAGGTAAGGGCTTTTGTTAAAGGAGAATTATACCCTTTGCCTATAAACAGAGACACTCTTAACGCTTTTTTTAGGGTTAATTTAAAAACAGAAGAAGAAGCAGAAAAGTTCTTGGAAGAAAAAAAAGAGAAAATTAAAAACCCCCAAAACGCCGAAGAGCAAGTTTTATCCTTAGCCGGAAGAGAAATTTACGAAGCTTTTTTTAAAAATTATACTATTAAGCAATGGGGTATCCACCCCCAAAATCTTGACGCTTCGGTTACCGCCAGAATTCCCATTAGAACCAACGCCAACGATTGTTATTTTAATGATAAATTTCAGGCAATGCCAAAAGAAGGCTACACTAAGATTTTTGAAAAAATGTTCGAGAAGTGCAAGGTTCTTTTAGAAACCGACTATCGAGAAATTAAGAATAAAATTTCTTATGATAAACTGATTTATACGGGGCCTATTGATGCTTTTTTTAATTATAAATATGGTAAACTCCCTTATCGCAGTTTAAAAATAAAATTTGAAAACTATAAAAAAGAATTTTATCAAGATTGGGCGCAAATTAACTACCCCAACGATTATAAATTTACGAGGATTGTCGAGATTAAGCATGTTACAAAACAAAAAATACCTTGTACAACCATAAGCAAAGAATACCCAACTTGGGAAGGCGAACCGTATTATCCTGTTCCCAACCCAAATAACGAGAAGCTTTATCAAAAATATGAAAAAGAAGCTAAAAAGTTAAAAAATGTTTACTTTATTGGCAGGTTAGCCCAGTATAAATATTTAAATATGGATCAGGTGATAAAAAACGCTTTAGATTTTTTTAAAGAAATAATTAATAAAAACTAATAACTAGTTTTATGAGAATTAAAATTTTTTTTAAAAAGAGTTACTGGACTCTTAAAAAATTTATAATGGCCTCTCCTAAAGATAAGGTTTGGCTAATACTAAACAGCTATATTCCAAAATTGTCTTTAGCTTATCAACGCTGGTTTAATTTTAATGGAAAATTTGATTTTGAAAATAGAGCAAGGGGACAAAAAAAACTTCTTATTGTTGTAGCAGGTTACAAAGATTTTTTATGGGAAGTGGTTTTTGGAAGAATTAAAAAATTTCTAGACAACGATATTGATGTGTGTATTTTATCTCCTGGTCTCGTAGACAAGCGATTACAAAGCATTGCTAAAAAAAACAACTGGAGCTATTTAAGTACCAAAGAAAATAAATTATCTTTGGCTCAAAACATCGCCATTAAACTTCACCCTAAAGCCAAACTTATTTATAAACTTGATGAGGATATTTTTATCACTAAAAATTACTTTTCTAATCTAGAAAAAACACTTTTAAAAATCAAAAAAGATGACATTTATCATCCCGGCTTTGTTGCACCAGTAATTAATGTCAATGGTTTTACTTATATTCATTTCTTAAAGCAAATAAGCAAAGAAAAAGAATATTACCAAAAATTTGGAGAATTAAGGGTTGCCTGTATGGGAGTTAAAGCCCATTACGATCCGAAAGCGGGGATTTTTCTATGGGAAAAATCGCTTCCCTTAGACCAAATAGCAAAAAATTTTTCTAAAAATTATAACTACGTTGTAATCCCTCACAGATTTTCGATTGGAGCAATACTCTTTGAAAGAAAACTATGGGAAGAAATGGGCTTTTTTAAAGTAGCTCTAAAAGGCTCGCTTGGTTTAGAAGAAGAAGAACTGTGCCGTTTTTGCCATCTTGAAAGCTATCCGGGTTTTGTTTCTTTAAACACATTAGTGGGTCACTTTGGTTTTGGGCCCCAAAACGAAGAAATGAAAAAATTCTTTTTAGCAAACAAAGCTAAATTTTTAGAATAAAAATAATGAAAAATAAAGAAAAAATCGCCGCTAATGTGGTTACTTACAACAGAAAAGATCTTTTAAGAGAATGTTTAAATTCTCTTTTAGCGCAGACAAGAAAACCGGACTCAATCATCATCGTTGATAATAATTCAACTGATGGAACAAAAGAAATGGTAGAAAAAGAGTTTTTAAAGAACCCCATTTTTGATTATGTGAGACTAAACGAGAACACCGGTAGCGCGGGAGGCCAATATACCGGCATCAAAAGAGCCTACGAAAAAGGTTTTGATTGGGTTTGGTGTATGGATGATGATGTCGTAGCTAAAAAAACAGCCCTGGAGGAGTTAATTAAACTTAAAGACGTGATATATAAAGCTGACAAAAAAAAAGTTGGCTTTATTTGCAGTAGAGTAATAAGCGAGCATGGAAAAGAAATGAATGTGCCCACGATAGATAAAAAAGCTGTTTTTGGAGAATATCCTGTATGGGGTAAATTTCTTGAAATAGGGGCAATTAAGGTTTCTCAAGCTACATTTGTATCAATAATGTTTTCAAAAGATGCGATTAAAGATCTTGGTTTGCCCTTAAAAAAAATGTTTATTTGGGGAGATGACACCGAATACACCTTAAGAATCAGCAAAAAATATCATTGTTATCTTTGTGGTAAAAGTTTAGTCATACACAAAAGGAAGCTAGAAAAACCGCTAAGTATATTTGCGGAGAACGATATAAACAGACTAAAGAACTTTTATTTTTCTTATAGAAATAGTTTGTATATATCAAAGAAGTACGATCAATGGCCGCAAGTTTTATTTAATTATTTTAGAGTCTTTTTTCATATGATTAAGATTATTTCAAAGCCAGGAGTAAATAAAACTATTAAGATGAAAATGATTTATAGAGGGGCCAAAGATTCTATAACGCAAAATCTCGAAAATTAATTTTTTAAGAGCCATTTATTATTAGCTCTTCTTTTCGCTTTTTAGGATAAAAGTAGCCAAAAAAGAATGGAGATGGGAAAGATGGGAAGAAGGATTGTTGAAGAAGAATTTGATATTAAAAAGTTAAATAAAAATCTTCTTAAGCTTTACCAAAATCTTTTGTAGCTTTAAATAAGCACAGGGTATTTTATTAATTTTAATCTTAGCGCTATTATTTCTTAAGGTTTTTGAAAAAGTAATTAAGCTCTCCGAATAAGAAAATTATTCTCCCGAACGCTAAAACTATGGTTAGGGGAATAATTTCATAAAGCTTGATATTTGCTGGTTTTCTGAACTTAATCATTCTCCAGAAGTCTAACAGAAATCTGCCTGAGGCAAGAAATATTAGACCAAAAATTCCCCATCGAATAAATTTTGCTCCAGGTAAAGTTTTTACCTCTTTTCTTATTTGGACAAAAGAATTTCCATAACGGTATTTTCTTTCTATAAACTTAGATAATGGCGGCCGGTGAATAACTTCAATTGAAGGGTGGTATAGCAATTTATATCCTGCGGTAATTAGATTCCAACTGAATAATCTATCTCCGCCGGATCTTAAGTTTGAATTAAAGGAAAATTTTTCAAAAATTTCTCTTTTGGCGGCCAAATTACCGGTGGGAATACTGGTAACAAATTTTTCTTTATTATCTAAATACCCGCCGAAATCGGAGATTGCCATTGCTTTATAAAGAAGCTTATTATTGTCATGAGTAATCTTCCCTCCCACTACTTGAATCTTTTTTTTTCGCAAAACTTTCTCAATATTTTTAAGCCAGTTTTTGGTAGCGATGCAATCACCATCAGTAAGAGCAATAATTTCTCCGGAGGCAACGGCTATTCCCTTGTTACGGGAATCATAAGCGCCGGAATTTTTTTTAGTGATTAACTTTACTTTAGGAAAATTTTTCTTGATAAAATCTGATGTCCCGTCGGTGCTGCCATCGTCAACTACAATAATTTCAATTTTATCTTGGGGATAAGATTGAGATAATAGCGATTCAATACATTTCGCCACTTTTTCTTTCTCATTATATGTAGGGATAACAACGCTAATCTTAGGTTTCATATAGCTTATAAGTTAATTGCCTTTATTTTAAAGTTATCATATTTCTTCGTAAATTTCAGTCAAAATTAAGACTGGTTGTTCTTCTTAGGTTTAGTTAAAAAATAAAAAAACGCGCATAACACTGTGAAGATAAATATGAATATAAAAACATTTTGAAAATTAATTTCGGTATTAAAAAAAAGATTAAGGGAAAAAACAAGTAAGGGGATTATTGTTATAGACAATACAAAAGAAAATAAGGCTTTTTCAAATCTAGTTATTTTGCAGAAATTAGAGAAAACCAGCACCAAAGAATAACCCGGTAGGAAGAGAATAAAAATAATACTTAGTAATAAAACCAGCAGTCTAATCATTTTCTTCGTAATTAATTTGATAAATACTCACACTCTCGTTATTAATAATTTCTTTTAAAAGATTTTTCTCCTTAAAAAACTTTACAGGATCAGGGAATTTTCCACCTCTCTTTATTAATTTATATTCTATAACCGTATTAATTCCCATTTCTTGGGAGTAAAACAAAAATTCATTTGGATTTTTTGCCAAGAAAGATTGATATAGCCTGTCCCAAGACTTATTTGTGTCAGTTAGATAGTCAAAATTTTTTTGTTGGGCTTCAATTGTTTTGATATTTAGGTAATCCCCGGTTTCATATGGTCTACTGGATAAGGCAAATGTACTTTGATTAACATAATTTCTTGCTTCTTTAAGTTTTTTTACTGTCAATTTATTATGGGATTGGTTAGCATTATTATTTATCGCCCCCGGAATTAAGAAAAGTATGAGAGCAACCATTAATAGATAAATTGGCTTTTTTGTTTTAAGTTTTTCTTTAAAGTATAAGAATAAACAACCCAAAAATAAAGCATCGAAGATGAAGTTCGCATAAACAAAATAAGTCCAGATATGAACCACTTTTTCATAAGAAAGTATTGCCAAAACTATCAGAGCTAAACAAAAAATCATTTCCATTTTCATCTTTTTTCTAAAATAAAGCGCCAATAACAGAAATATTAAAAGATATATAGCCATGGGTATAAAATTGGTTAGTGTGTTTCTTCCGGCAAAACTGGTAATAATAGCAAAAAGGCTATTGGCTGGCCTAGCGGAATTTCTTTTTATCATTTGTATGTCCTCGTTAAAACTATCCGATTGATAGCAGAATTTAGTTTTTTCTACATTAGGGAGGCTAATTTTGATGTCGTCCAGATATGGAATTCTCATCGATGGCACGCCGAGAAAAAAATTAGTAGAAGCTTTCATGACAAGATAAAAAGGGAAAGCGGTCAAGAACACAAGACATAAAGAAAAAAATAAGTGCTTAATTTTTTTCTTTAGCGGGAGATTTTTTAGCTTAAGAAAAACGTAAAGCGGAATAAACGCCAGAAAAGTAAGATGCGGTTGTTTTAGGGCGATTGTTATTCCTACCAGAAAGGAAAAAAAATAAAAAGATTGTATGCTTTTTTTTCGAGTAAATAAATAAAACATTACTAAAATCAATAAGTAAGTAATTGCTTCAATTTTATATCTGGCGATTAAGCGGAAAAATCCGCTTGAAAAGTAAAATAAAGCAAAAACAGGGATTAAAAATTTATATAAACTTTTTTCTTTAGCGCTAAAAATATGGGCGAGGATAAGCACGGAAAAAATACTGATGAAAAAAATTATAATTTGATAGTATTCTTCCCCTAAAAACATCGCAAAGATAGCATTCTGGATAAAGAAAAGCTGTGAGTATTGAACGGGTCTATCATTCATTGTCTCTACTGAAACCGCGATTTTTTCGTTTCTGATGATTTGCTTTGAAATTTGATTATAGAAAGAAGAGTCAGAAGATAAATACCATTTATTTGAAAAGAAGTAACTAGCTATCAGCAAAAATAAAACGCTGGCAAAAGAAAAATAGCCTCCCAAGTTGGAATGCCTTTTATTTATTATTTTTTTAAAAATTCTCATATAATTCTAGATATATCACTATTTCTTAATCTTATCAGTCAACTTTTAAAAAAAATTAAATTTATTTATTAATTTTTTTCTATTTCTTTTTTAGAGTAAACAAAAATTGATAGGTAAGTTTTACTGGCAAAATTTTTATTCCGATCGTAAAAATTGTATTTTTAATTAATTTATTAGTTAATGGCCCCACGTCTTTCTTAATATCCAAGATTTCGAACCCTTCTTTTTCAAAAACATCCGACCACTCCTCGAGGGATAATATTTTTTCTTGGGGTTGTTCTGTACCTTTTTCCTTAGTAAACATCCATAACAAAAATTTTGAATTAGGTACAAGAAAATAAAATCTTGTTTTTCTGTTACTTACCCTAGATATTTCCTTCAATCCTTTTCTAATATCACTAAAATGTTCTAAAGTTCCTATACAAAAAACGTAATCAAAAAAATTATTTTTATACGGAATTTTTTCTGCTGAAGCAACCTTAATTTTAGCCCTCTTTTCTCCTAACCTTTTTCTAGCTAAATTAACAGCAACTTCCGAGATATCAACCCCATAAGAAGAAATCCCACTTAGCTCACCGAAATATAAAAGCATTCCTGTGCCACAGCCAACATCCAACAATCTACCTTTTTTTTGGGGTATTAAAGATATTAATTTTTTATAAAATTTCTGCGGGCGTTCTATTTTATTAGTAGAGTACCTTTTATTGTAATATTTTTTTATTTCTACAGATTTCATCTTTTAGTTAATAAAGTTTTTCTAAAGACAAGAGTTCCTGGATATATCTCTCAACTATTTTTTCCCAAGAAAAGTTTTCCCAAACGTTTTTGGTAATTGTTTCTTTTTTAATCCTTTGGCCGTTAATTTTATCAACAAAGTCTTTGCTATTTCCAGTTTCTGCCAGCCAGCCGGTTTTGCCGTTTATAATCGCATCCCTTATCCCTTCGGTGTTGGAGGCAATTGTTTCCAACCCCGCGCTGCCGGCCTCAATGGCCACAATACCAAAGCCCTCCATATCGCCCTTGATGTTAATATTTGGCATAATAAACAAATCGCTGGAATTATACAAGTCTTTTTTGAGCTCGTCCGATATTCTGCCTAAAAGAAAAACTCTTTTTTCCAAGCTAAGTTTGGTAATAGTTTGGGCGATATTCTCTTTTTCCTCGCCGTCACCGGCAATTAAATAAATTGTATCTTTGGGCAATTTTGGCATTACATTGGCAATAAACCATTGGTGGCCTTTTCTTTTAACCAGCCGACCCACCGTTAAAAGAATTTTTTTATCTTTTAAATTTAGGGAAAGCTGTTTTGACAAGAAGGCGCGGGTATTTTCCCTAACCTTATTTTGATTTTCAACCCTGAATTCTTCGGGATTAACGCCGCAAGGAATCACCACGCATTTCTCGTGGGCAATGTTTCTTTTAAGGCATTCTTCTCGTGTTGCCTCGCTAATACAAATTATTTTATCTACTTTTCTAACGAAGTAGGGAATAACTGCTTGATATAGTCTATTTGGAAAAGTTATATCTAAACCGTAAACATTAATTGAGGTTTTAACCCCGGTAAGTTTTTTAAGGCAAATCCCCAGCGGAGCAAGAAAACTATCGCCAATATGCAGGTGTTCTATCCGGTTTTTTTTGATTAAAAAAAGGGATTTGAAAAAAGAGGAAAAGAGGAAAAAGGGTAAATTTTTTTTACCCTTGGTATTAGCAATTACGTAGGTTTCTTTATTAATTTTCTGGAAACCGCTAATCAGATTAAAGTTAAAAATCTCCATCCCACCGACTGTGGGCGGATAGGATCTGGTTAAAAAAAGTATTTTCATTTTTCTAATTCTTTTTTCTTCATCTGATAAAGCATCTCTTCCTGATTTTTTCTCATTCTTTTAAACATATCGGCCACTAAGGCAAGGAAAATTAAAAGGAAGCCAAAAAGAATTAAAACAATGCCGGTGAAAAGATACATTCTAACGGGGGTGGTTTTTTTGAGTATTAACCAGTAAATTAGCGAGCCAAGGGCCAGAATAAAGCCGGGCAGGCAAATGGCCATGCCGGGAATGCCGAAAAAGAGCAAGGGACGGTAGTCCCGGAAAGTGCGCAGAATAATCTCCAAAGCCCGAAAGCCATATTTTAAAAGCGATCCGGAAATAGCTGATTTTCGTTGGCTGTTTTTAAAATAGGTCACTTTTAAGGGAACTTCCACAATGTTCATCCCCTTCTCCAGCAAATCAATAAAAACCTCCTGCGTATAAGTAAACTGGCCAAAAAGATTAAGCCGCAGGGCGGCTTCTCGGGAGTAGGCCCGGAAACCGCATTGGGTATCGGTAAAATTTTCTCCGGTTAAAAAATTAACCAGCTTGGTAAATTGGCGATTACCCCATAATTTAGCCGGCGGAATATTGGCGGGAATTAAGGCCTTTTCCTTAAAACGGGTGGCAGTAGCCATTTGCGCTTGGCCGGAAAGAATCGGCGCGATTAAAAGAGGAATGTCTTTGGGGTTAAACTGGCCGTCGGCGTCAATATTGACAATAATATCGGCCCCCATTTTTAAAGCCTCGTCAATGCCCGTTTTAAAAGCCGCGCCCAAACCCCGGTTTTTGGGGTGAGTTACCACTTTTGCCCCATTTTGGCGGGCAATGGCGGCGGTTTGGTCGGTGGAACCGTCATTTACCACCAAAACATCAATTTGGTCAACGCCTTTGATTTTTTGGGGAATTTTTCCCAAAACCTTGCCCAAACTTTTTTCTTCGTTAAAAGCGGGGATCAAGATAACCAGTTTCATAGGCCGCGGCCGATGCCGGTATAAATAATATGATGAGCCAAAATCTCTTCCTTTTCCAAGGCGTTGCGGCCGTCAACCACCACCTTAATCGTTTTGCTTTTAAAAAGAAGGGCCGGCAGGTTTTGGACAATCTCCTTGTGGGCGGTGGCCAAGATAACGGCTTGGGCGTTTTTTAAGGCTTCTTTCAGGCTTTTTTCGCCGCGGCCAACAAAAGGATCATAAACGGTTAAGTCGGCGCCCATTCCTTTTAAAATTGTCTCAATTTCCAAAGAAGGGCTTTCCCGTAAATCGCCCACTTCAGGCTTGTAGGCCAAACCCAAAAGAGCAATCCGCGTTCCCTTAACCGGCAGGGCCACCTCGTTTAAAGCTTTCACCAACTTGCCGACGCAGTATTGCGGCATGCTGTTATTTATTTCCCGGGCCAATTTTAGGAAGCGGTGGTTAAAACCGTTCTGGCTGGCGCGCTTGATAAGATAATAGGGATCAACGGCGATGCAATGGCCGCCCACGCCGCAACCGGGCCAATGGGGCATAAAACCAAAGGGCTTGTTTGAAGCCGCTTTTAGGGTTTCGTAAAGGTCAATTCCCAAGGCGTCAAACGATTGGGCCAATTCGTTAACAAAAGCAATATTAATGTCGCGGAAAGTGTTTTCCACAATTTTCGTTGCCTCGGCCACTTTAAGAGAAGAAACTTCGTTCACCTGCGCTTCGTTAACAAAAGAGCGGTAAAATTCGGCAATTTCATGGTTTTTTCTTTTGTTAAGAGAGCCGATGTTGCGATTGATATTTTTCGTGTTCCACTTTGGGTCGCCCGGGTTAATCCGTTCGGGGCAGTGGGCAATATTAAAATCTCGGCCCGCCTTAAGGCCGCTTTCTTTTTCCAGAATCGGCAAAACAATTTCTTCGCAAGTGCCGGGGTTTACCGTGGATTCCAAAACAAAATGGCTGCCTTTTTTGAGGAATTTCCCCGCCGTTTTGGCCGCCGCTTCCACCGGACGGTAATCGGGAGTATGATCATTGTTAACCGGCGTGGGGACGCAAACAATAAAAATATCGCTGTTTTTTAAAATTGCCTCGTTGGCAGAAACATTAAGCGAATTTTTGGCCAGAAATTCGGCCACCTCCTGATCGCTAATCGGTGAACGACCGAATTTGATTTGCTCAATTTTTTTCTTGTCAATATCAAAACCCACCGTTTGGTAAAGCCCGGTTTTGCTAATGGTAACTAAAGTTGGCAAACCTACATACCCCAACCCCAAAACCGCCACTTTTTTCTTAACCATAAAAATAATTAACTTCTAATCGTGTAAAATTATATAATAATTAGTTAACCAAAAAAAGCCTTTCTTTTGTTAAAAATCATTATAGATAGCAAAAATTTTTTGAAAATATGCTTCTTTCCATCATCATCGTCTCTTATAACACCCGGGAGCTTTTGGAAGAATGTATTAACTCAATTGTTAGAAGCTTGACGCTTGATGCTGGAGGGGGAAAAACAACTGACCAGCCCTACGCTTCAAACCTCACGCCTCAAGCGTCATGCCTC
>MWDC01000011.1 GCA_002070355.1 Parcubacteria group bacterium ADurb.Bin159
CGGAGCAGGGGAGAAAAGAGTGGAAACAAGAGATTCTTTCCCGGAAGAATCCTCCTGCCAAAGGCGTAAAGATTTGAATTTGCCCAAGGGGAGAGATAAAATAATATCAAGAGGGAAATCGTTTTGGCTGATCTGCTGGTTATTTTTCGGAAAATCAATTTCAATTTTTTGGGGCAAATAAATAGTTAGATTGATTGTTATTGTTTCTTCGGTTTTGTTCCCCACTTTATCTTTGACTAATATGGTCAAGTTATGGGAGCCGCTTTTTAGACCGGCCAAATTAACAGGTAAAATAAAAGGAGGATTTTGGTCTGAAATTATTAAAGAATTCGCCTCTATCTCATCAATAAAACAAGAAATTTTATCTATTCCTAAAGGAGCACTGGCATTAAGAGATACTTCTAAATATTGGCTATCTATGTTTTGATTATTCTCTGGAGAAAGAATTTTTAACTGAGGTTTATTCGCCGGGATATGGATATCGTCATATTGACTTGGGGCTAAACTAAATTCTGCTTTATTCTCTTCCTTTTGCTTTTCTAACCATATTTTTATAGCTTCTTCCCATCTTAAAAATTGGGGATCATTAGCCGGATTAAGAGGTATTGGCCCTTGCGGATTATCGCGGTCAACCCAAAAAAGAATAGAATGGTATGCTTTAAAAGTTTTTTCTTCAATTAATTCCGGAGGGGTAAATTCAGTAGCCAATTTGCCAGAAATTTTGTCTATTTTTAAAGTAACATCTTCGGGGATTTCTCCGTTTAAAATAGGTTTTTCTGTTTTAATAATTTGAGGGGGGGTGAATTTAGTAGGAGAATATCTTTTAGTAATTTCAGCCATAAAATTATGCCAAATAGGAAGAGCCACTTGAGAACCATCAGCTCCTTGTTTCATTTTTGAGTTATCAGTATTGCCTACCCAGACACCGGTGACAATTTCTGGAGTATAACCGAGAGTCCAAGCATTGCGAAATTCATTAGTTGTTCCTGTTTTTACCGCCACCGGCCGGTCGGGTAAAAGAAAATTGGGATTTTGCCCAAAAATAAGAGCTCTGCTTTCATTGTCGCTTAAAATATCGGAAATTGTTCTGGCGGTATTTTGGCTGATAACTTGAAAATTTTCTAAATCATTTTCTTCTTTTTTCTCTAAAATTTTTCCTTTATTATCTTTAACTTCTAAAATAGCCGTAATGGGAATTCTTTCTCCCTCTCGAGCGAAAATTGAGAAAGCCGAAGCATGCTCTAAAAGAGTCACGTCAGCCGCGCCCAAACCCAAAGAAATTCCGTATTTTTTGGGATCAGTAATAGTGGAATAGCCCATTCTTTGTGCTAACTCGACGATAGTTTCTGGCCGGGTAAGATAAGCCGTTTTAATGCTAGGGATATTCAAAGAACCAGCTAAAGCTTGCCTCATAGTTACCGGCCCTCGTTCTTTAAGATCATAGTTAGAGGGAGTATAGGAAGGCTTTCCATCTCCTTGTGGACCAAAATCAGTTTTGACATCAAAAAGAATGGTATCCGGAGTATAACCTTTTTCAAAAGCTGCGGCATAAACTATTGGTTTGAAAGAAGAGCCGGGCTGACGCAAAGAAGTAGCCACATTAACCTGGCCATTGATTGTCTCGTCTAAAAAATTAGCTGAACCCACCATAGCTAAAATTTCTCCGGTTTTAACATCAATAGAGACAAGAGCCGCATTATTGCCCCCCCATTTTTTTACATTTTTCATTTTTTCCTCAATAACTTCTTCCGCCTTTTTTTGCGCTTCTAAATCTAAGGTAGTAATAATTTTAAGTCCACCTTGTTCCACTAAACGATGTCCATATTTTTCTACTAAAATTTGTTTGATATACATTACAAAATGAGGAGCGGTTATAGAGCTTTGAAAACGTTTTATTTTTTCCAAAGTGTTTATTTTTTTTGCTTCTTCGCTCTCTTCTTCAGTAATATAATTTTCTTCCACCATAGAATTCAGGATATAATCTCGGCGGTTGATGAGTTCTTCTTGATGGTCTCCCCAAGGAGAATAATAAGTTGGCGCTTTAGGCAAAGCGGCTAATAAAGCCGCTTCATCTAAAGAAAGATTTTTAGCTGATTTTTGAAAATAAATAGAAGCCGCTGCTTCTACGCCATAAGCCGTTCCGCCATAAGGGATTTCATTAAGATACATTTGGAGGATTTCTTCTTTAGAAAATTTTTGTTCAATTTGATAAGCCAAAAATAATTCTTTAATTTTTCTTAAAATCGCTTTTTCCGGAGTTAAAAATGCATTTTTGATAAATTGCTGGGTAATTGTTGAGCCCCCTTGTAATTTCCCTCCCTTGAAGATATCTACGATTATTGCCCGAACCATTGATTTAAAATTAAAACCAGGATGAGTGAAAAAATTTCTATCTTCAGCGGTGATAGTAGCTTTTATTAAATAAGGGGGGAGCTCTTCTAATTTAACTAATGTTCTTCTTTCTTCGGAAAATATTTCATAAAGAACTTGTTTTTCTGCTCGGTCGTATATTTTAGTAGAAAGGGGAACTTCGCGTTCTAATAATTTTTCCGGACTAGGCATATTGCTTTTTAACCAAATCAGCATTCCGCTCGCGCCAATCCCGCCTAAAATAATTAAAATCGCTATAATTAAAAATATAGTCCTAACAACCCGTTTCTTTTTATTTTCTCTTTTTTTAAGCGGCTTAATTCTCCACTTTTTTCTTCTTGCTTTCATAAAAAATATATATTATAATAAAGAGTATAACAAAATTAGAAAGAAATTAAAGAGACATATTAGTTTGTTAATTATTTAAAATTTGTTATAATTTATAATTAGTATACGGGAAATTTAATTTTTTAATTTTAACATTTGACATATCTATTGTGTCTTCAAAAAAATTAATCATTTTTTTGGTTATTGCTGCTGTTTTAATAATTGGGCTTTTAATAGCCACGAGTTTTCTTGGCAAACATAAATCCGAAGTTGATTTAAGTAAAAAAGTAAAACCAATAACTTTAACTTATTGGCGGACGACTGATTCTCCGGGCGATGTTTCCGACATTATAAATAGTTTTCACCAACGTTATTCTCATATTTCTATTGCTGTTCGCCAAATTAAACCGGAAGAATACGAAAGGGCTTTACTTGAGGCTTGGGCAGAAGATAGGGGACCTGATATTTTTTCTATTCCCTTGACAATGCTCGGTAAATACCAATCAAAAATTTATCCCTTGCCCTCTTATGCTGTTTTAGAAGTGGGCAGAAAATATGTAACTCAGGGACTTAAAGAAGAAACAAAAATAACTTTGGATAAAATATCTTTACCTAATTTACGCCAGCTTAAAGAAACATATATTGATGCTGTTTCCTCTAATATTATTTCTCCTGATGGTAAAATTTATGGTTTTCCTTTAGCTCTGGATACTTTAGTGATGTATTATAATCGAGACCTTTTAAATAACGCGGGCATTGCTGAAGTTCCTCAAACTTGGCAAGAATTTGTGGAAGAAATTTATCGCTTAACCATTTTAGATAGAGAGGGCAATTTTGTTCAATCCGGCGCTAATTTAGGAGGAGTGGATAATATTTCTCATTTAACAGATACTGTGGCGCTTTTAATGATGCAAAATGGCACACAAATGTTTTCAAACGGCAAGGCAAGTTTTAATCAACCTTTAGCCGAAGATCCTTCTTATTTTCCCGGGGTAGAGGCAGTAAGATTTTATACTGATTTTTCCCGGCAGGGTAAAGAAACTTATACTTGGAACGAGGCTATGCCCAAAGACATTGAAGCTTTTATTAGCGGTAAATTGGCTTTTTATTTTGGCTGGGCCTCGGAAAGACAGAAAATCAGGCAACTTGCCCCAAAGCTTAATTTTGATTCTGCTCCTGTTCCTCAAATTGCTGATACTTTACGGCCGGTTAATATTGCCAATTATAATTTGGAAGTGGTTTCTTTTAAAACAAAATATCCAGATGAATCTTGGGCTTTTCTTATGGAAATGACTAAACCGGAAGTTATTAAATCGTATTTAGCAAAAACAAAATACCCCACCGTCCATCGCTCATTGATTAATTGGCAATTAGAAGATTATGATTTATCTCCTTTTGTTAATGGAGTTTTAACTGCTAAAGTTTGGTATACAGGAAAAAATTATTCATTAGTAGAGGAGGCGTTTAAAGAAATGATTCGCGATGTAATTTTAGGTAGGAGGGAAACAATTTTAGACGCTATAAATTTTTGTGTACAAAAAGTTAATTTAACCTTGTGAAAAAAATAATTTTTTTAATTTTAATTTGCTTCCCCCTTTTTACTTTTATAAGTGAGGTTAAGGCAGCGGAGATGGGTGTTCGATCAGCGGGATGGGACTGTGAGATAACTAAGGAAGAATTAGTTTGGAATTGTTATGGAACTTGTGAACATTGTCAAAATGAGTCAGCTTGTAAGTTTGAAAAAAAAGAAGAAAGCTCCCCCTGTCGTGTTGGTTGGTTAAATAATAATCCGGAATGCGCTTGCTGCGGTAATTGTCAATTAGATGATGTCCTCTGGATGGCAGTTAATGTGGCTAATATTATTTTACGCTATGTAGCAGTTATTGCTCTTGTTTTTTTTGTAATTGGTGGTATTATTTGGATAACTTCCGGAGGGGCGAAAAACCAAATAGATTTAGGGAAGAAAATTGTCAAAGGAGCGCTAATTGGCCTGTTGATTATTTTATTTGCCCATCTTATTATTAGTGAAATTTTAACAACAGTTAAAATAAAAGAGGGATACCAAGAAGTTTTAACTCCATCTCCAACTACTAAAACAAAAGATAGATGAATAAAAATTAATTAATATGTTGAAAATTGCTAAAATTTTATTTCCTTTCTTTTTTTGTTTGATTGCTATTGCACCTGTTTTTGCTGCTGATGAAGTTGTTTTAACGTCGCCTATTACTATTAGCTCAATTTCTGATTTAGCTACCAATATTTTAAAAACAATTATCGGTTTAGTGGGAGTAATTGCTTTAGTGATGTTCATTTACGGTGGAATTCTCTGGATGACCTCAGCTGGTTCAGCCGAACAAATAAAAAAAGGCAAAGATACGCTTCTTTGGGCAATTCTTGGTTTAGCTTTTATCTTTTTTTCTTATTCCCTATTGCAATTTCTTTTAGAAGAAGTTATAATTTTAAAATAAAAATATTGACAAAATTTTATATTTCTTTAATATATTATTATTAAAAAGGTCGTTAATTATTATTAGCTATTTTAAAAATTAGCCACCATGAAAACGAAAAAGTATTTATTGGTTAGTTTATTTTTAGTTCTTTTATTTGGTTCATTGGCTTTACCTCAAAGGATTGAAGCAGTTGAAATGACCAAAGGAATGGATGTATTCATGTCGGAAACAGAACTTTCCGATATAGAATTACCAGTAGTTATCGGTAAAGTAATCAGCTGGATTTTGGGATTTCTTGGTTTAATTGCCACCATAATCATTATTATCGGCGGATTTATGTGGATGACCTCTGGCGGTGATGAGGAAAAAATAAATAAAGCCAAGAAATTAATGATTAATGGTCTCATTGGTTTAGCGATTGTTCTTGTTGCTTACATCATTTCTAATTTTGTTATCGATGCGCTTACCACAGAAATTTTAGTGGAATAAGAATAACAGTGTTTGGTTAAGAAAGAGATGGTAATAAAAAATTATTTATGAGGAAGAAATTTGAGGGAGTTCTTTCCCTCAAGAAAAAGGTCAGCTTGATTTTTCTGGCAGTATTTTTGCTATGTTTGTGTTCACCTGTTTTTGCTGCAGAATCCAATTCCACCAAATCCAATCCCACTTTAGACCAATTAAGTGGAGTAGCTGAAAACGCCGGATTAGTTAGCAAAAGCCCCACGGCCTTAATAGGCAGTATAATTAAATGGGTTTTAGGTTTTATGGGTGTTGTTTTAGCCATAATGATTATTTATGGGGGTATTCTTTGGATGTCTGCTGGTGGTAATACCGAACAAATATCTAAAGCTAGAAATACTATTATCAATGGCATTATTGGTTTGGTTATTGTTTTCGCTGCTTATAGTATCGCTCGTTTTGTTATCGAGGGTCTACAAACAGAAATATTAAAATAGAAAACGCATCAGTACTAGATTCAAGAGTAAATACGAAATAAATAAAAAGGTATAGTTCTTGCTTACCTGTCTGACGCAGATAAATAATAGACAGGCTCTCTCTACGACTTTCCTAAATCCGTATAAATAAAGGGCAATATTACGAAAAAATAAATTTGGCACAATTTTGCTTAAAATAAAAAAATGACCATCAAAAAACAATTTATTATTTTTTTTCTGGTAATTTTGTTTATTTTTTGTTTTCCTTTAATGCTCCAAGCGGAGGGGGGTGCGGATAATAATCAAACGATATCTGGGGGTGCGACCGATAAAGGCGCTTTAGGAGAAACGAGCGAAAAACTAAATGAAGTTTTTGGCACAAATGGAGCGAATGTTCCTCAAACGGATTTAATTAAGGTTATTAGCAATATTATTAAATGGGTTTTGGGTTTTATGGGTTTAGTTTTGACTTTAATGATTATTTATGGCGGTTTTCTCTGGATGTCTTCTGGCGGGGATACGGAAAAAATATCTAAAGCTAGAAATACTATTATCAATGGCATTATTGGTTTGGTTATTGTAGTTTTAGCTTATACTATTGCTAATTTTGTGATTAAGGCTTTAGGAACAGAAATATTAACAGAGCCGAAAACACCCACACAAAATAGCACACCTAAACAATCGGGGGGGACGCTAGATGAACTGATAGAGAGCGGTTGGGAATACGACTAATATTTTTCAAATTTGATTTTTAAAAGACCAACTCTTCAGTTGGTCTTTTAATTGTTGAATTAAGACAATTTAATAACTGACAAATACTTGCCAGTCGTACCTCCCCCCTAATGCGTTGACTTCATTAGGGATATCATTGATGATAATGAAGTCTTTGATTGTTTTTATTAAATTTTTTCCTCCATCAAAGTAATCTACAACCACGACATACTTTCCCGGAAGAAGCTCCAGGATGCAGTGTTGTCGAGGGCATATTTTTATGGGGTTTTCTTGTAAGGCGCGCAGTTCAACGTGGTGCCCCGAAATATTCCAGATGATCCCTTTTTGGAGGGTTTTTTGACAATCCTGTTTCATCTTTGTCTTTTCTTTTAGAATTTCCGAATACTCGGCAATTCTAACACTATCAGAAAAAGACAATTTCCCTTTTCTAATGTATTCAAGGCTATTGTTATCTAACGAAGTCTTGAAATAAACGGCCTCTGACAGCCGTAAACTATCTGCTTTACTGAGATTACCTCGGCGTTCGTAATCCAAGGTACCATTATTTAGCCTGTAATGAACAGATACTGGTGCCGGAGATACTGGTGTGGGTCTAGTGCTGCAACCGTTTAAAACCAAAAAAATAAATAGGGCAAATAAAGTTCCTTTCATGCATTTCATGATGTCCTCCTTTTTTTGTTTAATTTAAAGAAATTTTATTTTATTATTTATATGATAGCTGATTTTTTAAATTTGTCAATATTCCTTTTTAATTTTTAATCTATATTTTTGATTTTTGAGATTTAATTTTTTAAATAATGGGGATGGTGGGAGTTGAACCCACATGGACTCGCGTCCAGAGGTTTTTGAGACCTCCTTGTCTACCATTCCAACACATCCCCGAAAATCAAATCCAAAATTCCATTTTTGCCTTATAAATTACACCTGTTATTTAATTTTACTTATTTTTTCGCCTCTTGTCAACAACGTTTTTAAGAATATAATAAAAAAATGCCTATAATTTCAGTGGTAAATCAAAAAGGGGGTACCGGGAAAACGACCACCGTGATTAATTTAAGTTCTTATTTGGCTTTAATTGGCCAAAAGATTTTAGTGGTTGATTTTGATCCTCAGGCAAACGCTTCTTCTGGTTTAGGGGTAGTTGAGGGAAAGGGAATTTATGAAGTTATTAGCGGGGTATCTGACGCTTCATCAGCAATGCGTCAAATTAAAAAAAATTTATATCTTATTCCCGCCACTCCTGATTTAAGCGGAGCCAATGTGGAATTAGCCAATACAGAAAATAAAGAAAAAATCCTTTTTCAACATTTATCTCCTTTATCATCTCAATTTGATATTATCTTTATTGATACTCCGCCATCAATGGGGATTTTAACTATCAATAGTTTAATGGCTAGTACTTCCGTTGTTATTCCCATACAAGCAGAATATTTTGCTCTTGAAGGTTTGGGCCAATTAATGAATACTGTTAATTTAGTTAAAAAAAATCTTGGCGCCAATCTCTCTGTTTTAGGGGCAGTAATCACTATGTATGATGAACGGTCGCGTCTTCCCAAAGAAATACTCGAAAATCTTTACCAAAATTTTCCCTATCGCATTTTTAGAACAGTTATCCCTAGAAACATTAGTTTAGCTGAAGCGCCAAGTTTTGGTCATTCTATTTTTGACTACGCGCCGAATTCAAAAGGAGCCAATGCCTACCGCCGTTTGGGAGAAGAGCTTATTTTTTATCTTAATACACTTGATTAATTTTTTGTTTTTGTTATATTTAAAACCAATAAATATTTTTAGAATTTATTGTTTATGTTTAAAAAATTAATAGATTATTTTAAGGCATCAAAAGAAGAGATAAAAAGAGTGGTTTGGCCAACTAAAAAAAAGGCAACAAAAGATGCCGCTATTGTTATTATAGCAAGTTTGGGTTTGGCTCTTTTTTTAGGATTGCTTGATTTTATATTAACTAAGATTTTCCAAATAATGATAAGCTAAAATTTTGTAATTTAAAATTTATAAATTTCATTGCTAGTAAAATTTTTAAAGAAAATTTTAAAATTTGATAGTTTTTATGTCTAAACAAATAGAACAAGGGCGGCAATGGTATGCTGTCCATACATATTCCGGTTATGAAGAAAGAGTTGCTGAATCTCTTCGCCAGCGGGTGGATTCTATGGATATGGGGGATAAAATTTTTAATATTCTTGTCCCAGTGGAGAAAAGAATTAAAATTAAAGGTGGAAAAAGAAAAGTAGTGGTTGAGAAAATTTTTCCTGGCTATGTTTTAGTGGAGATGATCGTCACTGATGATTCTTGGTATGTAGTTAGAAATACACCCAATGTTACTGGTTTCATTGGCTCAGGCATAATCCCCGTCCCTTTAAAAGAAGAAGAAGTTAAAGCGATTAACAAACGGATGGGAGTAGAGGAGCCGAAATATAAAATTGATATTGAAATTGGCTCACCGGTTAAAGTGACCGATGGTCCATTTAAAGATTTTGAAGGCAAAGTTTCTTCTGTTGATGAAGCCAAGGGGAGAGTTAAAGTTTTGATTAATGTTTTTGGTAGAGAGACCCCTTTGGATTTAGATTTTCTTCAAATCAAAAAAATATAAAAGGGATAGATATGTCTGCCGGTAGGCAGGACGATTTTGATCGAACTAAACAATTTTGATAAATTTAAATTTTGATTTTTTAAATTCCGTTTTATTATGGCTGTCAAAAAAGTAAAAGCAATAATTAGACTTCAAATTCCTGCGGGAGGGGCTACTCCCGCGCCGCCGGTTGGCCCGGCTTTAGGCCAGCATGGTCTTAATATCAGTGAATTTTGCAATAAATTCAATAACCAAACTCAAGATAAAAAAGGGAACATTCTAACCGTCCAAATAATGGTTTATGAAGATAGAACTTACAGTTTTGTAGTTAAAACTCCTTTGACTGCTGACCTTTTGCGCAAAGCCGCTCAAATAGATAAAGGAGCTTCTAATACTTTAACCGGGAAAAAAGGGAAAATAACTCAAGAACAGCTTAAAGAAATTGCTTTAATTAAAATGCCTGATTTAAATACTACTGACATTAATGAGGCTGTAAAAATTATTGCTGGCACAGCCCACCAAATGGGCATTGACATCATCTAAAAAGGGACAGTCCCCTTTTCCCGACCTTTGCAAACCCGCATCAATAAAGGGTTATCTCTTCAAAAAATCAACTTTGACACTTTTTTTACCAAAAGAGAGATTTTTTAAAAGAGACAGTCCTGCCTGTTGGTAGACAGGCAATAAGCAAGTATTTTTTATCAAAATAAAAAAATAAAAATAAAAAAAATGAAAAAAGAAAAAATAAAAAAAGAAAAAACGAAAAATCAAATAAAGCCAGAAAGTAAACTTTTTTCCTTAGAAGAGGCCATTGATTTTTTGAAAAAAAATCATAAACCGAAATTTGACGAAACAATAGAACTCCATTTCCATTTGGGCATTGACCCCAAGCAGACCATGCAAATGGTAAAAGGCAGTTTAACTCTTCCTTATGGGCCGATTAAATCAAAAAAAATCGCTCTTTTCGTCTCTCCTGGTTCTTTGACTTCAGCCAAAGAGGCAGGGGCGGATATTGTAGGTTCGCAAGAATTGATTAATGAAATAAGCGAAAAAAAGAAAATAGAATTTGACATTGCCATAGCTGAGCCGGGAATAATGAAAGATTTAGCTAAAATCGCCCGTATATTAGGACCAAAAGGGTTAATGCCTTCTCCTAAAAATGGCACAATTACTACTGATTTCAAAAAAACAATAGAAACTTTTAAGAAAGGAAAAATCAATTTCAAAAACGATGACAGCGGAAATGTTCATGTGGCTATAGGAAAAATGTCTTGGCCTAAAGAGCATATTATAGCTAATGGGCGAGTGGTTATAGAAATGGTGCAGAAAGCTCGGCCTCCTAAAGTAAAGGGAAGCTATATCAAATCCATTACTCTTTGTTCCACGATGGGGCCAGGGGTAAAAATTACTTCTTAATTTTTTAAAAGTAAAAATTAAGCCACCATTTAGCGGCTTTAAATGTCGCACCATTATTAGGAGATACCGGGGCTTCACCTTTACCTATAATAATAAAGACATAATATGAGGAATAAATTTAGGTTTATTGTTTTAGAAGGAAGTGATGGTTCAGGCAAGGCAACTCAGACGAAACTTTTATCCGCTCAATTGAAAAAAAATAATTTTATTACTAAAACAATAAGTTTCCCTCAATATAATTGTGCTTCATCTTATTTTGTTAAACAATATCTTAGAGGAGCCTATGGGGCAAAAGAAGAAGTAAGCCCTTACACAGCTTCTCTTTTTTATGCTTTAGATAGATGGGAGGCAAAAGAAAAAATAAAGAAATGGTTAAAACAAAATTTTATGGTAATTGCTGACCGTTATTTGCCTTCTAACTTAGCCCATCAAGGAGCAAAAATAAAAAATGCCCGAGAGAGAAAAAAATTCTATCAATGGGCATTAGAAATGGAATATAAAAAATTATTTCTTCCCCGGCCGGATATTATTTTTCTTCTTCATTTGCCGGCGGAAATTTCTTTTGAGTTGATCGAACACAAGAAAAAAAGAAATTATTTAAAAGGGGGAAAAAGAGATATTCATGAAAAAGATTTGATTTATTTGAAAAAAGTAGAAGCGGTCTATTTAGAAATAGCCCGCCTTTTTAATAAAGAATTTAAAATAATTGAATGTGTAGAAAACAAAAAATTGCTTTCCCCCAAAGAAATTTCCCAAAAAATTGAAAAAGTTTTAGCAAAAAATATATAAATTAGATTTTGGACAAAATCGTTGTCAAATTTGATTTTTTAGCGAGATATCCCTTTATTGATGCGGCTTTGCGAAGATCGGGAGAAGGGGACTGTCCCCTTTAAAGCCAGCGCTTGGATTTGAAAATAGAAAGCGTCAAGAGAAAGATAAGCGCCATAATAGAGATAATGATAGGAAAAGCATGGGGATTAGAACGGAGAGGCGAACCCGGCACA
>MWDC01000012.1 GCA_002070355.1 Parcubacteria group bacterium ADurb.Bin159
AGAAGAAAAAATTTTTTTTGACTCTTTTTCCATTTTTTTATTTGGGGTCAGACCCCAAAAACCGACCGCTGATAACCCTTTATTGATGCGGGTTTGCGAGCGATTTTTTAAAAATGTCACGATTTTGATCAGAATTTAAAATTTAGAATTTTAAATATAAAATTTAATTTATTTTTATCATTTTTTACCTTATTTTAAATTTGGTAAAAAAAGTGTCAAATTTGATTTTTTGAGGAGATAAGCCTTTATTGATGCGGGTTTGCGAAGGTCGGAAAAAGGGGACTGTCCCCTTTTTATTTGAGGAGGGAGAGATAAACGTCGGTGGGAAGATTAAGGCGGTGGGAAGAAACCATCATTTTTTTCTTGCCCTTTTTTTGCTTTTCTAATAATTTCATTTTACGGGTAACATCACCGCCATATAATTTAGCTGTAACGTCTTTGCGATAAGGAGCAATCCTTTCCGCAGCGACAATTCTCCCACCGGCCATAACTTGTATCCTGACTTCATACATTTGCCGCGGAATAATTTTTTTTAATTTTTCAGCCATAGCTCGAGCTTGGATTTCAACTTCGTCTTTATAAACAAAAATAGAAAGTTCGCTAAATTTTTGCCCGGACAAATAAACATCTAATTTAGAAATATCTGCCGGCCTATAATCAATTACTTTCCAAAAATAAGAAGCATAACCCGAACTTACTCCTTTAACTTTATCGTAAAAATTTGAAATAAGCAAACAAAGAGGCATTTCTAAAGTAATCACTACTCGCGAAGAATCTTCTTTGCTTAAATAATGCCAATTAAATGATGTTCCTCTAAATTTTTTAGCCAATTCTAAAATAGCGCTGTAATAATCAAACGGAATAATCATTTCCACCAACGCCCAAGGCTCGCAAATTTTATCAATTTTTGCTTCATCAGGCATTTCTGAAGGGTCATGCACTTCCAACCTATCGCCATTTTTCAAATAAAAATAATAAGCAACAGAAGGGGAAGTAATGACCATTTCTTGACCATATTCTCTTTCTAATCTCTCTTTGGTAATTTCCAAATGAAGCATTCCTAAAAAACCAACACTCCAACCTCTGCCAAGAACTGGATGATTGGTGGGAGAGAATTCCAAACTAGCGTCATTTAATTTTAATTTAGCCAAAGAATCTTTAAGAAGAGCAAAAGAGCTTTTATTTCTCGGGTAAAAACTGGCGAAAACCATAGGTGATGGTTCTTCATACCCTGCCAGTGGCTCCATATCTTTATCTTTATTTTTTAAAATAGTATCTCCCACACGAGCTAAAGCAATATCTTTCAAACCAGTTTTTAAATAACCGATCTCCCCTGCCCTTAAACTTTCCTTGGCTTTAAGTTCAGGGGTGAAAATTCCCACTTCCAATAATTTAGAAATCGCTTTGCTTTGACAAAAATAAATTTCTTCTCCCGCTTTTATCTCCCCCTGATAAACTCGAATATAACTTACCACTCCCTGAAAATTGTCATAAAAAGAATCAAAAATAAGAGATTGAAATGGTTTGTCATTTTCTTCTCGAGGAGAAGGAATCCTTGAAATAACCGCCTCTAATAATTTAGGGACTCCTTCGCCGGTTTTAGCTGAAGTGTAAATAATGTCTTCTTTTTTAACATTAAAAATTTCTACCATTTCTCGAGCAACTTTTTCTAAATCCAATCCCGGCAAATCTATTTTATTGATTACCGGAATAATCGTTAAATTTGCTTTTTTAGCTAAAGCAAAATTAGCCAAAGTTTGCGCTTGCGGACCCTCATGTCCATCAACCAAAAGAATCGCCCCCTCCACTGATGCCAACGCCCGAGAAACTTCGTAAGAAAAATCAACATGGCCGGGTGTATCAATAAGATTCAAAAAATAATCTTCTCCCTTATATTTATAAACCATTGTTACCGGATGTATTTTAATAGTAATTCCATGTTCACGCTCTAAATCCATTTTATCTAAATACTGAGGGGATATTTTATCCGAAGGAATTGTTTGAGTAAGACGCAAAAAACAATCGGCAAGAGTAGACTTGCCGTGATCAATATGGGAAATAATGCAAAAATTGCGAATATTCATTTTTTTATTCTTTTGTTTATAAAATTTATTAATTCTCCTTTAAATCTTTCTTTAGAAAATTTTTGAGCGTAATCTCGAATTTTTTGTGGATCGTATTTTTTTACCTCAAAAGAAGAAACCACTTTGGCTAAAGCCTTTTTTGTTTGCGGATAAAAAAATTCTCCGGTCAAACCTTCAACTATTGTTTCCAACGCCCCTCCGGCTCTATAGGCAATAACCGGCCTACCCGAAGCCATTGCTTCAAGCGGGGTAATACCAAAATCTTCTTCTTGGGGATGAATCAACGCCTGCGCTTTTGAAAAATATTTTGCTTTTTCTTCATCGGTCAAATTTCCTAAAAATTCAATGTTAGGACCAGCGATTTTTTTCAAATATTTGTCATTACCCGTGCCAATAATTTTTAAGGGGATCCCTAATTCATTGAACACATTTATGGCTAAATCTATTTTTTTATAAGGGCGAAAACGAGAAACAAGCAAAAAATAATTTTCTATTTTAGGAGAAATATAAAATTTATCTATTTCTACTGGTGGGTAAATAACCTCGCTTTCCCGATGATAATATTTTTTTATCCGCTCTCCCACAAAACGAGAATTGGCTATAAAATAATCTGGCCTCTTAGAAGCATTTTCATCCCAAATACGAAGATAAGTTAAAAGCACAGGTAAAATTTTTTTAAAATATTTTTCAAAGCCGGATAAATTTTCAATATAATCAAAAGTATCTGACCAAAGATAACGAGTCGGCGTATGGCAATAACAAAAATGAAGGCATCCTTTATGGATCAAAACTCCTTTGGCATAAGCCGAAGAGCTGGAAATAACTAAATCATAATCTGATAAATTAAATCTTTCTATAGCCGCAGGCATTAAAGGAAGATAGACGCGGTAATGAGAAGTGCCAAAAGGCAAATTGCTAATAGGAGAAACTCTGATGTCCCATTTTTGAAAATGGGGAGGCATTTTTTTCGGGTCGTAGAATAAAGTAAAGATCGGCGCTTCGGGCCATATCTCGTGCATAGCTTCTAATACTTTTTCCGCTCCCCCGTATTGGTTTAAATAATCATGAATAATAGCTACTTTCATGTCTTGATTTTTTTAGAATTTATGCTAAAATTAATATAATAATAACAATTTTAAAAAAAATAACAACATAAGGAGGACCAATGGGTTCAATAAAAATTTTCCCTAGAAGAAACTCCAAAACTGGTATAGTAGAGGAAATTATAGTGGATTATGGAAACGTGGAAATCCGCTATAAGGTAACAGAAGAAGATAAGGCTATTGAGATATTACGATTTGACGATTCTGGTAGTCGTTTCTCAAGAACGTATCTTCCTCAACCCATTTTTAATGAAATAAAACGCAGGATCAAGGGAATTTGTGAGGAGAACAAAATTCTCCGGAGGAAAATTCAGGAGAGAAAAAAACAATTATCGTTGTTTTAAAATTAAAATTAAAAAACCGGGAATCAATCTCGGTTTTTTGCTTAAAAAAATCTTTACTCTTTTTACAAAGCAGCAAAATATTCGCGGGCAAAATCGTCAAGAGCTTGAGTAATTTTTTCCTGATAATTCTCTATATGAGCAGGGAAAAAATTTATCAATTCTTCAAGAGAAGCATTTTTATCTAAAAGTTTTTCGTATTCAGCCAGCCCTTCCTTGTCTAAATAATTTAAAGAGACAACTCCCAATCGCCGATTAACCTGGTCCATTAACTTATCTTTATAAGCAATCATTTCTGCCTCAGGCAACATAATTTCCGCCTCTTCGACTAACTCGTCAACAAATTTTTTAATTGGATTTTCTTCGATCATAAATTAATTTATTTCCACCTCTAATAAAATAAATAAGGGGAAATCTTTAAAAAATTATTTCAAAATATCTTTTTTTTAAATACATCTCCGTATTCCCCCTCTACTGTTTTAATTATTTCATTAATCTCATTTTTAACAGCTGCGGCTTCTTCGCTTTTTTTCGGCAAATTATCTAAAACTCTTTTATATCCTTCTATCTTGCGAGAATAATTCATAATAAAATCTTTTGTACTTTGTGAATCATTAGATAGTAATTTTTCCCAATTATGATTTAAATTTTTTTCAGGATTAAAATTTTTTAAATCGAACTCACTGACAATTGTATTTATTTCACCGTTTTCGCCTCGATCAAATTTAACACTCTGGTAACTGCTATCTTGTTTTGATTCCACTAATACTTTATCAATTTTTTCTGCGGTTTTAAATATTTTTGTAATTTGGTTATTTGTTTCTATTATTTGAATTTGAGGAGCGTTCTCGGCGATAGTTTCTCCTGCCGCAGCTCCGCTGGCAACTGTTGCTTCTGCTGCTGAGGGAGGCACAGCTGTTTCAGGAGTAGATATATGGGAAGTGGCTGATGACACTTCTGATTTTATTTCCGGCGCTGACTCTGGTCCAGTTTGAGGAGTTACGGGTATTTCTGATTCTATCTCAGGCGCTGACTCTGGCTCAGTTTGAGGAATTACAGGTGTTTCTGATTCTATCTCAGGCGCTGACTCTGGCTCAGTTTGAGGAGTTACGGGTATTTCTGATTTTATTTCCGGCGCTGTTGTTGGGGGTTCTGGATTAAAAGGCTCTGGAGACGGCATATTTACTACTTCTTCCGGCGTAGTTATTGGTGTTGCTTCTGGTGTTGCTGACGAAATTGGTATTTCTCTGCTACCTGTGAGTATTTCATATTTCTCAGCCAATACTCTTTGAGAGTCAATATTTTGATCTATAATTTGCCCAAGTTCCTTACTTTCTGAATAAGTCTTCTTAAGCGTTGTCAATTTATCTGCCTTAGCTTGTTCGTACATTGCTTTAACCTTATTGTATTCCTCTGTGGCATTTTTTAAATTATCTTCGGCTTCTATATAGTGTTGCCCCACTTCTATCTTCTCCTCATTATATTTTGGAGAAAGATTTCTTACCCGTCCCCCTAGGCCCTTATCTTTTTCTATAAATTCATTCATTTCCTCCTCGGCTTTTTTAAAAAGATCTTCAGCTTCTCTTTTTGCTTGTTGTTTTTCAATAAGCGCTAGTTTAGCTAATTTTTCATTTTCTATTACTTCATTTCTTAGGTGATTTAATTCATCTAATTGAGATTTGCTGTTATTAATAGCTTCTTCTCTCGCATTATTTTCTCTTATTATTTCATTGATTCTCTCATTCAATTCTTTCTTTATACCCGGGCCCATTTGCTCGACTCCCCCTCCCATCTCTATTACCCGAGCTAAATCTTCATCGGATATTTTCTCAACTGGCGTTCCTAAAATTCTGGCAAGTTCTTGATTGTTATGATAAATATTTTCTAAAGCTTCAGGAGAAAGAGATTTGGCTTGCTCTAAAACATTATTTACGCTTTCTTTCTCAAAAAGAGAAGAAAAATCTATTTTTTGATTGACCTGGACCGTGCCCACATCAGTTAAACCAAATGCTTTTGGATTAGCTGCTACCTTGTCTTTGAAAGAATCAATTATATAAGTTTTTTGGGCTTCGATCTCTTCGGGTGTTCCTTCAAGACCGTCAAAACACCCTCTTTTTTCTAACTGCCGTTCTAACATTGCCCAAGTACTATCTCCTTTTTCAGCTATTTCTATTCCGCTTATTTCTGACGCTTCAGCCACAGGCATTTCTTCAACGTCCACTCCGGCTACTGTTTTTACTTCAGTTTCTGGTTGTTCAACGTCTGCCTCGGCTTTTGCTTCAGCTTTTTCTTGCGCCCGATTGTTCATTGCCTCCCCACCAAAAAATCCGCCCACCCCTCCTCCTATGGCGGCTATAGTTTTAATAATTTTAGCTTGTTTCTCCTTAGATGCTTTTTCTTTAATTGTTTCTTCTAATTCTATTGTCGCTTCTGTTATTCTGTCATCCGTTTTTTTGCATTTAGCTCGTTCAATAGCAAAAATTTGCTCTCTTAATTTAGCATATTCTATAGGATTTTCTTGCTTAAACTTTCCGTCTAAAAGTTGGGCTTTGGCTCTAGATAAAAGTTTATTATCAACATCCTCTAAGGGTATGCCCTCTTTCTTTAATTCTTCTGAAGAAACTCTTCTAAGCACTTCAAATCTTTTCGCTTTTTTAATAATCAAACCCGCCACTGCTCCGCCCACTTCCACTCCAGCATAACCTAACATTATATCTCTTACTACCGGGCACGATCTTGCCAAATAACCAGCAAAAGTATAAACACCAGCAGTAAATAATTTTTCTCCCTCTGTTCTTCCTCCAGCTAAAGGAGCCAATATCTTACTTGTTTTTTGTTTTATTCTATCAAAAGTCGTTTCATCTTTGGATTGAAATTGCAATTGCCATATTTTTTGATTATTTTCTATTTCTACCAAAGAGCCTATCACTTTCATTCTCTCTGTTATTTCTTCCTCCGACAAATCTCCTTGCTCCTTTAAATATTTTTCAATGGCAGCTAATTCGTTTTCTTTTTGTTTGTCATAAAGATCTTTTATAGCATCTAAATCTTCTATTTTTCTATTTTCCGAATATGATTTTTCTTTTTCTTTCACCTTTTTACCTAAATTTGAATTATCTTTTTCCTTACCCTCAATTTGAAGCTGTTTAGCCACAGCTAATTCGTTTAAAATATTTTTTTCTATCTCTTTTTTTATTTCTTCCGCTGCTTCGCTTTTTAAAATTTCCTGCATCATCTCTTGAGCTTCATTCATTTCTTTTTTTCTTTTCTTCTCACCGAAATGAATATCAATAAAACGGACGCCGCCGATTACCAAAGATGATCCCACTCCTCCTAACACCGGTACGAAAGATAATCCATAACCAACACCGTAATAAAGACCTATTTTCCCTGCGGTTTTAAGGGTTTTTTCCCCAATTTTAAGAATTTTTTCCCAACGGCTAGTTTTTTTATTTTTTTCTTCTCGAAAACGCGCTAAAGCCAAATTCTCTATATAAGCCATTTGGTTATTTAAAATTTGCCCCACTGCTTCTTTGGGAAGACCCGTTTCTTTACTCAATTTTTCAATTTGCTCTGGGCTGACAATTTCTTGCGCCAAAGCATTGGCTATTTCTTTAATCTCTCCACCTAATTCTTCTTCTATTTTTTCCTGATTAACATAAGCCAATGTTTTTTCTAATTTTTCTTTTTCTTCCGGCAATAATTCGGCTTCTTCTAATTTGGCACGATAAATTAATTCTTTGTCTTTTCCCGTTTCACTTGGTTCCCTTTTCTCCTCCTTTTCCTGTTTCTCTTCCTCTTCCTTTTCCTGTTCCTTTCCCGATTTCATTCCTGATTTTTTTGCCTTTCTTTTTTCTTTTTCTTCTTTTTGTTTTTCTTCTAACTTGTGAATTTCCTCAATATTATCTTCTATCAATCCCTTTGTTATCTCTGCCATAGTTTCGTTGCTAACACTTATTTTTTCCTTCAACCTCTCGTTTTCTTCTTTTAATCGTTTTATTTTTTGAGAAACTGTCTCTTTTTTTCCTGCTTCCTTCTCCTTCAATTTTTCTTTTTCCGCTTTTTTCTCTTCAGTAGTTCCTTTGTTAGTCGTTTCTGTTGGTGTCGGATTATTGTTAAAAAATTTGTTTTCCATCGACATATTTTAAAAATTAAAAAATAATTTAATCTTCAATAAAATAATACACTTTTTAAGCAATTTGTCAATACTCTTTTAGGGACAATTCTTTTGGGGACAGTCCCCCAAATCGGACACCCGAAAGCACTTTATTTATCTATGTTTTCAGAGCATTTTTCAAATTTAGGGTCCACAACCCTAAATTTAGAATTTTGTTTATTTAAAATAAAAATTATATTTTTTGACCAATTTAAATAACTTTTCAAATTTAGGGTCCACAGCCCTAATTTTTAAAATTCGTCCTAAAGGCTAATGTTTATGCGGGTTTGCAGAGGTCGATTTTTGGGGACTGTCCCCCTAATAATCAAGTCCCCCTAATAATCAATGATGAGAATTCCATTTAAATGGTCAATTTCGTGTTGAAAATCATGGGCTAATAAACCCCGGGCGGAATATTCTTTTTTTTCTTTTGTCCAAGGATCAATGCCTTTCACTTTAACATAAGCCGCCCTTTTAACAATAACACTTTTTCCGGGTAAACTTAAACATCCTTCGGACAAAAATGAAATTCCTTTTTTTTCCACAATTTTAGGATTAGCCAAAGCTATCGGCTCTTTTCCGATATCTAAAACAATCAACCGAATAGCTTTACCGATTTGCGGCGCGGCTAAACCAACACCATCTTCTTTATACATCGTCTCTAACATTTCTTTGGCTAAATTTTCAATGTTTTGGTCAATAATTTTTATTTCCTGACACTTTTCTCGTAAAATAGGGTCAGGATATAAACGGATTTTAAGCATAAAAACATCATAACATTTTTAGCTAATAAAACAAGAAAACAAAATTTTTTATCTTGACGGAGGAGATATTCAGCATATAATCTAATCAATGGCTTTGATTAAAAAAATAAAATTAGGCGAAAAAAATTATCCGGAGCTCCTTTCTCAAATTTATGACCCGCCCCAAGAACTTTATGTTTGGGGCGAATTAAAAAAAAGAGAAAAATTGCCCTTGGCTATTGTCGGTACAAGAAAAGTTTCTTCTTATGGAGCGAAATTAGCCAAAGAGTTTAGTTTTTACTTGGCGCAAACCGGCTTCACGATAATTTCCGGTTTAGCTTTGGGTGTTGATGGGTTAGCCCATAAAGGAGCGCTTGAGGCTAAAGGAAAAACTATCGCTGTTTTGGGCTCCGGCTTAAATTATATTTATCCTGCTTCTCATAAAAAATTAGCCGAGGAAATTGTAAAAAAAGGCGGAGCAGTCATTTCTGAATATCCGCCAGATACTGGGCCAAGAAAAGAATTTTTTCCAATGAGAAACCGCATTGTCGCTGGTTTGAGTTTAGGCACATTGGTCATTGAAGCGCCAAAAATTTCTGGCGCTTTGATAACTGCTCGCTTGGCTTTAGAGGAAAACCGAGAAGTGATGGCTGTTCCTTCTGATATTTGGCGAAAATCAGCCGAAGGTTCTAATGATTTATTAAAAAAAGGGGCAAAGGTAATCACCTCGCCCCAAGATGTTTTAGAAATTTTTAATTTAGAATTAAAAATAAACCCAGAAGAAAAAGAACAAAAATTAGAGACAAAAGAAGAAAAATTAATTTTTGAAGCCATAAAAAATGAACCAATGGATATTGATAAAATTGCCGAAAAAACCGGCCTTCCTATTCCCACAATCAATGCCACTTTGACCCAATTAGAAGCCAAAAATATCGTCAAAAAAATCAGTCCCCGCATCTACGGGACTTAAGGACTTAAGGGTGGAACCCTTAAATGACCTTTGTTTAATTAAAAAATTATAATGACAATTTATGATAAAATTAAATGTCGGGTAGAACTACTTTGGGAAGGATTACCCAATGTGATAAGGGCCATATTATATGAACCCAAAAAGAATCCTTGGTTCCTATTTTTTGCCCGCCTTCTGCTTTCTACGGAAAAATTTTCTTCAGTTCTTCCCAAACATATAAAATCTTTTATTAAACCAATTAATAACGACAATTCTAAGGTTTTAGCTGATTTCGGAATAGTCAAAATTGTAGTGGAATCAAATAATGAAGCATTATTCGTGCTCGCTTGGGAATATCTTGCTTTGATATATCCATACAGGGCGAAATTCCCTATATGGGAAATCACGGGAGAAGGCCCATATGAATATGGCCCGGTTTCTTTAATGCCCGGAGATGTAGTAATTGATGCCGGGGCGAACTTGGGACTATTCTCTATCTTTGCCGCTAAAAAAATAGGAAAATCTGGCACTGTTTATGCTTTTGAACCAGTTAAAAAAATTTGTAATTTTCTTCAAGAATCAATTGATATTAATAATGTGTCAGATAACGTCCCTATTATTCAATCCGCACTAGGGGATAAAAATGGTAATTTAACTTTAAGTTGCGGGGATATCGGTTCAAGCTCAGGAGTAATCCACCGAAGTGATAAAGAAATCATCGTATCTCAAATGACCTTAGATGATTTTATTTTCCAAAAAAAATTAAATAAAGTAGATTTTATTAAAATGGATATTGAAGGAATGGAGAGAAACGCCTTAAAAGGAGCCCAAAAAACCATAGCTAAATTTAAACCCAAACTGGCTATTTGCACTTATCATCTTCCTGATGACCCACAAGTATTGCCCCAAATTATCCGAGAAGCCGCTCCTGATTACAAAATTATCCAAAAAAAGAGGAAACTTTACGCCTATTATCCTAATAATTCTAAACCATCAAAAAATTAAAAATAAATTTAAATTAAATTCTGCCAAAAATCCAAATACTATTTTGACAATAAACAAAACTTATTACAATACAAAAAAAGAAAACATTACTGGAATTCTTCCGGCGGCTCTACTGGAGAACCGTTAAAATTATTACAAGACGAGACATAAAATTAAATTGCCACTTTATATTATCAAGCGATTGGAAAGGATATATTGAATATAAAAAATAAATAAATGGAATCCTCAAAAAATAAAAAAATAATATTTTTAATTCCCACTTTGGCGAATGGCGGAGCCGAAAAAGTGGTATCCGAACTGTCGTTAAATTTATCAAATGATATTGAACGTATTATTGTATTGTTTAACAAAAAAATTTCCTATCCTTATAAGGGAAAATTAATTTCTTTGGATTGCCCGGCTTCTCAAAACTTTTTTCTTAAAATTATCCATTTTCTCCAAAGATTTTATAGATTTAAAAAACTTTTAAAACAAGAAAATCCTGACTGGGTGATAAGTTTTACGGAAAAGGCTAATATTATTAACATAATAACAAATAAAAAATCAATAATCAGCGTTCACATTTTTTTATCAAAAATATGTCAGGGATTTTATGGCAAAATATATAAAATTTTAATAAAAACTCTTTACAATAAAACAACAAAAATTATTACTGTTTCTAATGGAGTTAGAGTTGATTTAATAAAAAACTTTAATATAAAAGAGAATAAAATAGAAACTATTTATAACTCAATTAATTTAGAAAAAATTAATCAATTGGCTCAAGAAAAAATTAATCATCTGTGGTTTAAAAATAATATTCCTGTAATTATAACCTCTGGGAGATTGGCTAAAGAAAAGGGTCAATGGCATTTAATAAGGACTTTTGCTGAAATTAAAAAACATTATTCTTGTCAATTGGCAATTTTAGGACAAGGGGAATTGGAACAATATCTAAAAAAATTAGTTAAAGATTTAAATTTGGAAAAAGATGTTTTATTTTTGGGTTGGCAAAAAAATCCTTTTAAATATTTGGCTAAATCTGATATTTTTGTATTAACATCATTTTTTGAGGGGTTTGGAAATGTTCTTACAGAAGCAATGGCTTGTGGATTGCCTATAATATCTTCGGATTGCCCTTGCGGACCAAGAGAAATTTTAGCTCCTCACACTAATATAAATTATCAAACTAAAGATATTGAATATGCTGAATACGGCATTTTAACGCCGGTTGAT
>MWDC01000013.1 GCA_002070355.1 Parcubacteria group bacterium ADurb.Bin159
CGTATTTTCACCAATAAATTCAAATCTGGGTTTTTTTATGCCCTCAACTTCTACCTCAGCACAAAACAATTCTTTCGGACGAGCCCAAATTTTTGCCGAATCATTTTTTCCTTCTAAATCTTTTTTTCCGTCTTTAACTTCTTGATAAATAACTAATTCTTTTTTATTTTCCGAATTAAGAGCTTCGTCTAAAACTTCATACTTTGCTCCTTTATAATGCTGGTAAAGACCTTTCTTTACTTTTTTTCTTGTCATATTTTTTAAACAAACTTGTTTTTAATAAATTCTGCTAAAGCTAAATTACGCGCATAGTCCATGCGCATTGGACCTAAAATACCAAAGACGCCATTGACTTGATTACTGCGATATTTTACTAACACTGTACTTAAAAAATCACCAAAGGGATTGTCTTGACCAATCAAAACCTGTTCTCCTTCTTCAAGATCCTCAAATACTTCATCAATTATTTCCTCTAAACGATCAATAATATTAGAAACATCGCAAACTGCGTTAACTTGTTTAAATTCTGGTTGGGAAAATAAATTTGATAGACCAGTATAATACAAATCATTCTTATGAAATGCCCAAAAAACCGCGGCACCAGCCAATTCAGCAATTACTTTAGCAGTTTGACGAAAAGCTACTTCATCTTGTTTAAACAAACTGTTTAATAGTTTTTCTTCTCCTTCTTTGAGGGGTTTATTTTTCTTATTTTTCCTCACATTTTCCAAGTAGATCTGATAGGCTAACTCGGTTGGCACTCGGCCGCTGGAAGTATGGGGTTGATAAATATAACCTTCATCTTCAAGTTCCATCATCTCGTTACGAACCGTGGCCGGGGAAATATCTAGCTTATATTTTTCTACCAGCGCCCCCGAGGAAACCGGTTGAGCAGTTTTTATATACTCTTTGACTATGGTGTTTAATAAAAATTGTTTGCGATCCGTTGTCATAAAAATTGAATTTAATTTATAATTAAAACCACTATATTCATTATAAACAAAATTAGCACTCAAGTCAATAGAGTGCTAATATATTTATTTTTTGTCTAATATTTAATAATTTTATCCTTATTCAGATTCCTAAATCATAAATTAAATTCCCAAATCGTCAATCAAATTCCCAATTTTTTCTTATATTCTTGATTTAATTGATAAATTTCCGGAGGTAAAATTCGGACGGCAGAAAAATCAAGTTGTGAGCGATGAAGTAAAGAATAGTATTTAAAATAATATCCATTAATAACTACATCGGAAACTAGATGCACTGCCCCGGATATGGCTAAGGTGAAAAATATTACTTTTAAATTTTGTTTTTTTCGAAAAATAAAAGCCAGTGCTAATAAAATTGGAAAATACTCCCAGGCGTGAAAAAATAATCGTATTTTATCACTAATCAAAAACTGACGACTTTCAATGAAGTATTGAAAATTAAAAGTCGGACCAAAGACTAAAAAATATTCTAAAACATGATCTAAGTCAATTAAAAAACCGCCCATAATTCCCACAATTATTCCTAGACCGGGCTTCTTAAACAAACGTCCACAAAAATAACCAACAATGATTGCTAAAGAAAAATGAATGGTTAAATGTAAAGATAAAGGCATAAAAACAAAAACACTAAACAAAAACTTTCAGTGTTTTATAATTATATCATTTTATTTACTACGATTAAAATACCAAGCTAATATTTCCTTGGCAATGGGTGTCGCCACAGAACTACCTTCACCACCTTCTTCAAGTAAAACTACAAAGGCAATTTCCGGATTTTCATAAGGAGCAAAACCAATGAACCAGGCATGAGGCAAATTTTTCGTTGACCATTGAGCGGTGCCGGTTTTACCGGCCACACTAACGTTTAGCGAACTTAAGGAACGACCACTACCGATGGTAATTGTTTGCCGCATTCCTTCCCTGACTATCTCAATATTTCTTTTATCAATAAAATTTTCATTAATAATTTCGGGTTTTATTTCTTTTATCACCTCATTATTACTATTCAATATTTTGGTTACAAAATGAGGTTTATACAAAGTTCCACCATTAGCTAAAGCGGCCGTATAATTAACCACTTGGAGTGGCGTTACTAAAACATCACCTTGCCCAATCGCAAAATGATAAGTATCGCCAATGTACCATGGTTCTTTTTTGGTTTGTTCTTTCCAAGCGCGTGTCGGTACAAAACCATCAGCCTCACCGTTTAAATCAATGCCGGTTATTTCTCCTAGACCAAACAAACGAGAATATTTAACTAAACCATTCAATCCTAAGCCAGTAAAATCACCGTAGCCACCGCCGATATAATAAAAGAAAGTATTGACGGAAAAAGCAATCGCCCGTCTAACATCGGTTGCTCCATGACCACCAGCTAGCCAATCAGGAAAAAACCATTCCCCAATTCTTATTCCTCCCGTACTTAAAAAACTGGTTCTTTCATTTATAATTCCTTCTTGCAAAGCCCCGGCCGCAAAAATTGGTTTGATTGTTGAGCCAGAAGGAAACTCACCGCCAATTGAACGATTTAAAAAGGGTTGATTAGGATTACTGATTAATTCATTATATTCTTCCTGACTAATTCCACTAGCAAATTTATTATTGTCATAAAAAGGGAAACTAACTAGACTTAAAATCTCGCCATTTTGCGGATTCATAATTATCACTGAAGCTTTCTCTAACTTTAATTTGGTTAAATGTTCTCTTAATATTTCTTCAACCTTTAGTTGCAAATCTAAATCTAAAGAAAGTAATAAATTATTACCGTCTTGAGCCGGGATTTCATTAATCACTTTTTTTTGTCGTCCTAAAGCATCAACTTCAATATTTTTTTGACCTGTTTTTCCTCTTAATTCTTTTTCCCAATAATATTCTAAGCCCACTTTACCGACATAATCAATTAAGGAATAAGTTTTATCAAAATTGGCTAATTCGGTTTCACTTATTTTGCCGGTATAACCCAAAACATGAGACAAACTCGTGTTCTCAGCAATTTTAACTTCATGAGTATTAGCAAGAAGATATTCGCGTCTAATTTTATTACTTAAAAAAACGCCCGGCCAATGGGCTAATTCCAAATTTATGCGCATCGCTGTTTCATAATCAATATTATCTTTAATAAACAAAGGCTGATAAGATTCCAGGGTGCCAATTTTTACCTTGGCTAAAGTTGATTTTATTTCATAAAAAGTCAAACTATCACTTATCAAACTAATTTCTTTTGAACTGGTGGAAATGGTGGTGGTTTGATTATTAATATTTTTTTGACCATCTAAAACAGCACTAATTTCTCTGATTAAATTATCACGCTCTAATTCTGCTCTAGGCATATCAATCGGTCGAAAATAAAGAACGAAATTAGCTTTATTACGTACTAGGGGATAAAAATTTTTGTCATAAATAATGCCTCTTTTGGGCTCAATAATCTCGGCGCGCAAACGATTCCCTTCAGACATTAAATAATATCGTTCACTTTTTACAATTTGCAACCAAGCCGATCTAGTTATTAAAATTACCAAAGCAAAAATGGCAATAATTAAAAACTGTCTTAATTTATCAAAATTAAAACTCCGAGTAACCATTTCTTTTTGACCAGCATCGGACAAAAAAGATTCTTCGGTCCAATCGGAGTAATGATGTGAATCTTTTAAAGCACCAAAGCGAAAACGACCTTCTTGAATACTAAAAGGGTCAGCAGTTTTATCCTGGATTATTTCTAATAATTTTTTGCTTGGTTTATTTTTAAACATTCAAAATAGGCCTAGTATTACTTTTATTAATTAAATATTAGGGCTAATTTAATATTAGCTTTATTATTTTATTATGGCAAACACATAATTTAATAAGTAAAAATTTATTTAAAATTAGATAAAAAATAACTTAAATTTAATAAAAAGAAAGTTTATTTTTTGTTCATATCCTTTATTTTATAATTTAAGATAAGGACTTAAAAAAAATTTAATCAATAAATTTATGAAAGTTTTATTAATTGAAGATGACAAACAAATCGCAAATACCTTAAAGCGTTTGTTAAAAGAAAAAAATATTATTCTTGATTGGGCAAGTGACGGAGAAAAAGGTCTTCAGACCGCTCTAATAAACAAGTATGATTTAATTTTACTTGATTACAATTTACCGTTACTTAATGGCCGGCAAATAATTGAAAAACTAAGACAAGAAAAAATAATGATTCCGATTATTATGCTCACGGTCCGCGCGAAAGTTGAAGACAAGGTTGATATTTTAAATTCTGGAGCTGATGATTATTTAACTAAACCTTTTTCATTTTGCGAACTATTAGCTCGAATCAAGGCTGTTGCTCGTCGCCCCATAGTATTAAAAGAAAAAAGATTAAATATTAAAAATTTAGAACTTTTTCCTGATAAATTTCTCGTAAAAAGAAACGGCAAAAATATTCGCTTACGTGCTAAAGAATTTGCGCTGCTTGAGTATCTGATGACTAAAAAAGGTTATTTTGTTTCTCGCCAAGAAATCATGGAAAATGTCTGGGACGAGAATGCCGACCCTTTTTCTAATACAATTGAAGTACATATCATGAAATTGAGAAAAAAAATTGAAAATAAAAATCAACACTTTATTTTTACTATGCCCAATCGTGGCTATAAAGTAGATGAAAAAGCTTAATTCTTATTAACTTGATAAAATAAAAAAGTATGAAAAAAATTGACCTTGATTTTCTTGAAACTAATAAAAATTTGAACGAAAAAATCAATAATCTATACCGACTAGCTGAATTTGGCAGACTTTCAGCTGGCGCTTTTCACGATTTAATGAGTCTATTAACGGTTGTCTTATTAAATCTGGAAAAATTAAGCAAATTAAAAAATAATACTGATGATTATTCTCAAATTAAAGATTCTTTAGCACAGGCCATTCTGGCAAGCAAAAAAATGGAGGATTTAATTTGCTGTTTAAAAAGATATTTAAGCCAAACAAACGTGAAATCTTCTTTCTTGATGGCTCAAGAAATAAATTCAGCAATTAAAATTTTAAATTATCATACGGTAAAAAATAATATAAAAATAGTTTTTCATAATAAACTGGCAAATAAACCATACTTTGGTGATCCAGTAAAATTTAATCAAATCGTCTACAACTTACTAAGTAACGCGATTGAATCATACGCAAAACAAAAAAGCGACCAAGCGCGAAAAATTGTCATTTTATTAGACAAAAGAAATAATAAAATTATTTTAAAAGTCAGTGATTACGGGCCCGGCATAAAAAAACAATTGCTTAAAAAAATCTTTTTACCATTTTTTAGTACGAAAAAAAGTTGCGGCTTGGGTCTTTATATAACCAAATATCTAGCGGAAAAAGAATTTTTAGGGGAAATAAAAATAAATAGTCAAATTAATAAAAAAACGGAATTTTCTATAATTATTCCTCAAATTAATAAAAAAAGCACCTGATTAATTAATGACTAGAGTTGATTGAATAAAAGCTAAAAAGTGTTATAATAAAGCCAACTATGATAGAATTAAAATTGTTTATATTGTAAAAAAAATGAGTAAATTATTGTCTATAATTGTGCCCGTCTATAACGAAGAACGACTAATCAATAAGTCGCTACCTTTAATTTTTGATTTAAATACTAACAAAGAAGTAATTGTTGTTGATGACGGTTCTACTGATAAGACTCCGGAATTGTTAAATAATTTAAAAAATAAATACGATTTTATTTTAGTAAGACAAGACCTAAATCAGGGCAAAGGGGCGGCTGTTAAACGTGGACTGGAAGAAATACGTGGCGATTATTTTATTATTTGTGATGCTGACTTAGAATATGATCCACAAGATATAATTAAACTGTTTAACGAAGTTATTAATGAGGAGAGCGACAATATTGTTATTTATGGATCCAGATTCAAAAATGTTAAAAAAATTTCTTTCCATTATTTAGTTAATACTTTTCTGACTAGGATGACCAATCTTTTATTTGGCAGTCATCTCACTGATATGGAGACCTGTTTTAAACTTGTTCCTAAATCAGCTCTCAAAAAAATTCGTTTAAGCGGTAAAAGATTTGAAATAGAACCAGAAATTACGGCTCGTCTTTTAAAATCTGGCTATACTATAAAAGAACTCCCCATTAGCTATAATCGACGAACTTATGAAGAAGGAAAAAAAATAACCGCTAAAGACGGAGTGTTAGCGGTTAAGACTTTATTAAAAGAGTGGTTTAAAAAATAATAACAAAATTATAATTTTAAGAAGTTTAGCGAGGCAAGAGACCTCGTTTTTTTAAAACTTCCATTTGTTCTAAATAATCTCGAGCTGTTTTATCGCGATGATTTTTTTTGATTGCTAAACGCCAATAATGTTCAGCCTGAGAATAATCCGATAAACTCCAATAAATAATACCAATTTGATTATAAATACCAGGCATATCAGGTTCTTTCTCTAAACCGCGCAAAGCATAATCAATTCCTTTATATAAATCATTCACATTATTAGATGAGCCATACAAGGTTGCTAAGAAAAAGTAAGCTCGAGGATTATTGGGTTTTTCTATTAATATCTGACGATAAATTTCTTCAGCCAAATCTTTTTGCTCAGCTAAAAGCGCCAATTCAGCCAGATTAAATTTATTTATTAAAGTTGCATCATTAACCAAACTTCTTAATTGCTGACGAAAATTCCATGTATCAATCCGCTTTTCTGCTAAAAACTCTTCTGGATAATAATCATTTAAAACTAAAATTACATAATAACGATCAAAATATATCAATGACCATTCTTGGTCGACTAAAATTCTTCGTAAAAACGTTTTTGCCCAGGGGGTACTATCAAGAAAAGAAAATACAATTGTTTTAAATTCATATTTTTCCATAACTTCTTGCCAAACATTTTCATCGGTCTGCATGGGCAAATATTCTTTTTTAAAGAAATCAACGCTAAAGGCTTCCGGCCGATTATCAACGAATACTTTAACCTGATCCGCTAAACCAAAAATCAAAGCGCTGCCAGAATCATAATTGTTAAAAATAGGTCCGGCAAGATTATTTTCTTTAAAAAAATTAAAAGCATCTTCACTTCCCTGATTAAGTCCTAAGCCAAATTGTTCTTGAGAAAATCTTTGTCTATTATTTCGATCAATGAGTAATGAAATGGCGGAAAATAAAAAAATAAAAATTAAAACAGACAAAAGAGCGGGTTTAATATATTTTTTAAATTTCTGATCAAAATCTGCTATTTTTACTCGTAAAAAATCAAACAATTTCCCCCACAAAAAAGCTAAAGCCGGATATAAATTAGCGCTAATTATCACTAGTACCACTAAGCCAAATATAGTTAAATTGCGTACCGCAAATAATCCTAAAAAAGAAACAAACAAACCAAAAAAACAATCAACTAGACGAATCTTTTTTTGAAATAAATAATTAGCAAGAAAACTAATAACAAGAATTAATAAAAGCCACCTAAAAATTTGATAATTATAGTTTAAAAGTAATTTTTCTAAAAAGAAAATGCTTTTATTCTCTACAATTTCATAGCCGTAATTAGTAAAAATTTTAAAAGGATAAAGAAGACCTTTAATATGATTGGGATTAACTAGACAAGCTAAAAATAAAGAGAGGAAAGCATAAATATTCTGGCGGGTTTGTTTAAAAACTTGCCGAGCCTGTTCCTTCAAATTAGTTATTTTAATTAATTTCTCTCGCGAAAAAATTTCTCGCCATTTAAATCTCGGTAAAATATCAGCTAATAAATAAAAACCGGCCAAAGCTAAACCGAGAAAAAAATAAATATGAATATTAGCCCACAAAATAAAAAGCGGGATTAAAATTTTTAAACTTTGGCGACGAGTTAATTTTTTACTTTCTAAAACTAACCAGGTGATTGCTAAAAAAAGATAACTAAACATTTCCGGCCTAATTTCAGTGCGTTCACCCATGAGCAAAATTGTTGGTAAAGATAAAAGCGCTACCAAATAAAAATTAGATCGATTTTTAGCTAATTGGAAAAAAGCAAAAAATATGGCTAAGGCCAACAAAATATTAAAAACAGAGAGTAATTTAAAACCACCTAATAAATAAACCCAATAAAAAATTAATCCTCCCAACCAATGATGATTAATGAATTTAAATTCCGGTTCAGTATAAGAATAAAAATTTTTAAATAATAATTCGGGCGATTGAAAAATAAGGCGCCCATTTTCTAAATGACGCCCTAAATCAATCACGGCTAATTCAATTTTTTGCGCAAAAACTATTACAATTAAAATTGCCAAAGCCAGCCGTATCAAATACTGCCAAATTTTTTCTTGATTATTAAGTATTTCTGAATTACGGAAAAACTTCATATCTGCCCTTAATTTATTATAATATTATATCATTTTATCTCTCATTTTGACAAAATAAAACCCAGTTTGTCAACTGGGTTATAAATAAAAACACACGATCAAAAAACTAAATTTTTACTGCTAAAAAATAACATTTTTTAATGTTTAATTGTAAACAACAAGTAAAGCATTGATGACCAAGCATCCAAAGATCTTTGTCTTTGTCGTAGTAACTAATCGGATGAAAATATTCGCATTCATTAAACCAAACTCCTGAATTATAGGCCACCATAGAAATTTTTTTAAAGTCAGGATATTGATCCAAAAAAGCCAACATTTCTTTAAAAAAAGCTGGACGAAAACCAACTTTTAGCAGGTTGTTAGCAATCTCTTCCTGTTTTTCAAGTTCACCCAAATAAAATAACTGGGCAATAAATTCTTTGGTCCCGATTAAATCCTTGGGATCAAGATTCATAAACCGAGAAACAAGTTGCATTTTTTCTCTATCAGAAGAAAGGTTTTCTAAAATCTTTAAATATTCAGCTCTTACTGAATACTGGGCGGTAATCGCTTCTTTTTCCATGATTATTTATTTTAGTTTAATATTTCAATTTAAAGGTACGACTAAAAAATTTAATCATATAAACTTTGGGTTGTCAATATAAAAAACACAAAAATTCTTTCTTAGTTTTATTATTTTATTTTTTAATTAACATTGTTATCCCTCTAATTACTAAACCAACTAAGCCACCTAAAATACTGATGGCCATAAAAAATGAAAACAGATGAAACAAACCAAGAGGATCACAGTCGGGCTTATATAATTGGCCAGTTGTAAAACAACCATGATGAAAAAACTCCATCAAGCTAATCACTAATAAAGAAGTTAAATTAATTGAAATAGAGCCCACTAAAAATCCTGGAATAAATTGATAGCTTTTATCTTTCTTCTGAATTAATATCAATAAAATACCGGAAATAAAGGGTATTAATATGCAAACAATAAAGATTGTTGGAAAAACGCCAAATAAATCCGCATCTAAACCTTTTGGTGTTAAGGAAATTAATATGCTTAGTATCAACATTCCTAGCCAAAGATAAAATAATCTTTTTTTCATATTTTTTATATTATAATTTATTTATCTTGACTATGTTTCTTAAATAAGAACCGTATTATTCTTCAAAAAAGTGAAAAGAAGCCGCTATTTTTTCATCAAAACAACTTTCCGGGAAAAAACCAAGCCCAATCTGACATTCTTGCCCGGTACTCCAGAAAGCTACTTTCTTTTGAGCGGGGCTATAAATTATATAATAAGTATAATTAGCAAAACATTCAGTCTTATCTAATCCTAAACCATCACCGTCAATTTCTATTTTATAATTCCCCACAAAATCAGTCGGTGTTTTTGTTTTATAACTACAACCCGGACCCATTTTTTGCTTAATAATTTGTTCTAAATCAGTTTCATTTTCAATATTAAATATGACAATGTGCCAAGGGATAGGATAGTTATAAGTATTATCGTATTCTGGAAAGAAAGTATTTTCTGTTTTTATCAACTCACCAGTTTTTATATCTTTTTCTATTTTATATTTTTGTGTCAAATAAAAATTATTATTTTTGTTCAAAACTTGATTAGGCAATAAATATTCTTCTGAATTGAAAAAATTATTCCACCACTTACTATTGATTGAAAAAGAGGGATAGGAAAAAGAAAATTTATAATTATTATTTTTATATTCTGACCAAGGAATTTCGCTAAATTTTTCTAGTCGTGTTAGTGACCAAATGGAATAAAAACGGGAATAATATTTATGAATCGCGATTATTTTGGTGGTGTTGTTTGTAAAAAAATAGGCTGAACCCATTCGTTCAGAAAATTTAAAATTGTCCAATTTCAAATAATCTTGCAAAATAATTCGGCCGTCTTTACTTTTAGTTAAATATTTTTCTCCACTCAAATCTAATTTTACAATTTTTTCCTCACTAAAATTTAAACGCCAAATAGCTTTAAAAAGTGGTCTTGGATCTCCTTCTTGAAAAATTATTGGTTTATAATATAAAAAAGCTAAACAAAAAATACCACCAAAAATTAAAAAAATGATTAATATTTTTTTCATAATAAAAATTCACTTACATTTTAAAATTAACATACAAACAAGCAAAAATCAAAAAAACTATTACCTTAATTACTTTAATTAAATAGTTAAATAACGCTCTGAAAAATAAAAAACCCCAACTTTAAAGGTTGGGGCTGCAATAATCGTTGGCCGCCTAATAAATCATAAAACAAGTAAATAAAATAATTGCCAGCAATGTAAATGATTTGATGTAATGAGAAAAACGATGTTTAACTAAAAAACGATGGCACGATATAGAGGTAAAAAATGCTAAAATTAGCAAAATAATAACGATTACATCCTTAATTTCAGTTTCCATGATTATTTATTTTTTGGGGTTTTTATTCAAAGAACTAGTAAAAAAATAGTATATCATAAGATATACTATTTGTCAATAATATTTAATTTAGCAAAAGTAATTATTTCAAACCAAAAGTAACTTTCACGGTAATCATTACTTCCTTATCAATACTAGAGGTATCATAAGAACCATAGTCAGATACTTCAATGGCGCCCAGCGGCATTACTTGAACAACGCCCATGGCAACCGATTTAACATCATCTACTTTTGCCCCGCTACTATCCGCAATAGCTTGTGCTCTGGCTTTAGCGTCTTTAATTGCTTCGGGCAATAAAGAAACTCTAACATCCGGTAATTTAGAATAATAATATTCCACTGGATTACTTGAAAAGATAACACCCTGAGCAATTACTTTTTCAATATTTTTTACCAAATTTTTTACTTTTTCCACATCATCGGACTTAACTTCAATTGACTGAGTTAAGTTATATTCCTTCGGAGCATAAGCATCACTTTTATAAATCTCATACATATAGACCGGAGAGATTTCATATTTACCGGCGAAACCTTGTTCATCTAAATAAGCAGCCACTAGGCCTTCATCCTTTTTCATGGCTTCATAACCTGATTTTAAATTAGTCGCAAAAGCGGTACGCGAAAAATTACCTGTCCAACGAGCTGAATCAGATGTGACTGGTAATTTTGCTGATCCGGAAATAGAAATGACG
>MWDC01000014.1 GCA_002070355.1 Parcubacteria group bacterium ADurb.Bin159
CGACCCAAGTCAAAACAAAAAATATCGCGTTGCCCAATCTAGGGATTTTGAAAGAGGTATGATTGATAGTTTTGTCGCTGACGACGCAAACAAACAAGTTATGAGCGAGATTTTGGCAAAACATTCAAAATTAAAATCCGAAGAAATTTTACAACTAGTTGAGCAGACTTTTGAAGCTTCTCGTAAACAAAACCGCGAAGCGGTTCGCGATCTTTCAAGTCGTTTTTCAAAAGAAGTTGCGGAAAAAATTCGAGTTGAAATTAGAGAACGAATGTTGCCTAAACCGCAAGAGATGAAAATAGTGCAGTTAGTTGAAATTTTGAAAAATAAAAAAGTTTTATTTTACACTGGCGCGGGTATTTCAATAGCAAGCGGAGTTCATAGTATGGATCAATTACAGGAAACATTAGGAATTGAAATGTCGGAAAAAGTAGACGGCTTGCTCAAAAAGGCGACTGCCAATCCGCAGGGAGTAATTGACTCATGGGAAGAATTTACAAAAGCCGCTTTTGAAAAACCTGCAACGCCCGCTCATCAATCGCTTGGCAGACTCGCCCAAAAATTAAAGTCGCAAATCTTTACTGAAAACGTTGATCATTTACAGGAAAGAGCGGGTGTAAAATCAGTACATTTGACCGGTCCGTGGCTAAAAGAAAATGTCCAGCCAGAATGGTTAAAAGATATTGATGCAGTGGTTACGGTTGGCTTAAGCTATGATGACAGAGGTTTCCTCGGCTGGTATAAAGAAAATAATCCAAATGGAAAAATCATTGCGATTAATTTAAGCCAACCCTCTTATCTCGGAAATGAAGATTTTATGTTAAAGGGCGATTGTCAAAAAGTTGTTCCCGAATTGGAAAAAGAATTTGCAGAAAAGGAATAAAATTTGGTAAATTGGAATCAAGCGGTGCGCCAACTTCGTTGGCACGAAATTCGGCGGCGGCGGAAAGCGAGGGCGGGCAAAAATTCCTCCCCCCAACCCTCTTCCTTTTTGCCCGCCCGAGTGTTCTGGTTTTGCGCGCGAAGCGCGCAATCATTCGGAGTTTTGCTCAAAAAATGTTCGAACTTCGTCCAAAAAACACCGCCAATATCACTTTTTTGATTTTGGCAAAAATTTTGAACAAAATCCGCTTGCGGATTTTGAATAATCTTGTCCAGGGAAGATGCGAGGATTAATAATTTAGAGGGGGTGACAATCTATGGCAAATTTAAATAACAAAATTTCTGTTTTTATTAATAAAGAGTTGAGGAAATTGAGCGACAAAAAATTTGCAAGGAGCCGAAATAGATTAATTGGTAAAAAGGTGATTTCTTATGGGGTAAAAACTCAAGAAATTAGAAAAATTGCTAAAGAGTACTTCAAACGATTTCAAAAAGAAACGAAAGAGAGTTGGTTAAAGATTGTCAAAGAGTTGATGTCAACAAAAGTGTTTGAGAATCAAATGACTGGAATATTTCTTTTAAGCAAAATTGGTGGAAAATTAAGCATTTCTGAACTTGAAAAATTAATTAAAAAATATATTAATAATTGGGCAACTTGTGATACAATGAGTAGTGAAGTTGCAGTGAAAGTATTAATAGGATCACCAGAAAGAATCGAAGCTCTATATACTTGGGCAAAATCTAAAAATATTTGGTTAAAAAGAGCCGCTTTGACAACAACGGTGAAACTCAAAGATAAAATTGAAAATTGGTAAGAAGTTGCTTGTCAAATACTTTCTCTTTTAGAGAAAGAAAAAGAGCCAACCCTTAAAAAAGCAGTTCATTGGCTAAAAAAAGAAGTCCTTCGATAATTTGATAACGGGACAAGAAAAACAATGTGTCCCGTTTTTTGTTTTTGCATAATAAATTTAAGTTTCTAGATTATTCTCAGTAAATGCCCTTGCTCTAGCCCTTCCTACGCGGGCATTTAAAATTAAACTCCCTAAAATTCTCTTTACATTATCAAAATAATTTTGTATCATAATTATAGATGAGGATTATTTTATACATACGTTCTATTATTTTGATACTACTATGTTAAGAGAGATTTCACAAATAGGTAAAAATATAAAGAAATTAAGAAAACAAAAGGGCTTATCGCAAGACCGGCTTTCTAAATTGGCTGATATTTCCTATAACACGGTCATAAAATTGGAGTCAGGCGGTATCACTAATCCTTCAATTAGCACACTCCAAAAAATAGCTAAAGCCCTCAATGTTTCCGTTGATAATTTATTGAAGTAAAACTATGGAAGTTAAATCTAAAAAAACAATTAAAGATTTGCCGGAGTTTGAAAGACCGCGTGAGAAATTAGCAAAGAAAGGCGCAAAGGCGTTAAAAAAAGAAGAGTTATTAGCTATTCTTTTGCGTACAGGATTAAAAGGTAAAAACGCCTTAGAAATTGCAGATGACATTTTAGTAAAATACGGCGACAAAAAACTTTTAGAGGCTTCTTATGAAGAGTTAAGGAATATGCATGGAGTAGGCCCAACAAAAGCTATCCAGATTTTAGCCGCAATTGAATTAGGTAGCCGATTATTTAAAGAAAAATCAGAAAAAGAGATTTATATAAACTCTCCCGAGGACGCCGTTAAAGAACTTGCTTATATTAAAGAGAATAAAAAAGAAAATTTTGTTGTGTTGTATCTTGATGCCCGTAATAGGTTAATTTACAAAGAAACCGTTTCTATTGGTTCGCTTAATGCTAATTTAGTCCATCCTAGAGAAGTATTTGAGCCGGCAGTTAGAAATTTTGCCGCTCAAATAGTTTTGGCACATAATCACCCATCAGGCGACCCCGAACCATCGGAAGACGATTTAATATTAACCCGAAGATTAGTTGAGTCCGGAAAAATCTTGGGGATAGAAGTGGCTGACCATATAATTGTGGCCAAAGATAAATTCTTTAGTTTTAAAAATAAAGGGATAATCTAAATTATATTATGCCCAAAAACACAAAAAAATCTGAAATTGAAAAATTAAAAGCGGAAAATGAACGATTAAAAAAAGAATTGAAGAAACAGAAGAAATACGGCCTTGTTTGGGAAGAAAAACCGGAAGAGGTTGTTGAGATGTGTAAGAAAAAACTGCCAGTGCTGAAAGAGGTAAAAAACAAAGAAATTATTACCGATAAAAATAAGCCAATGAACCTATTGATTGAAGGCGACAATTATCATGCTCTTTCAGTTTTAAATTATACCCACGCGAAAAAAGTTGATGTCATATATATTGATCCGCCATATAACACTGGCAACAAAGATTTTATTTTCAACGATCACTATGTTGATAGGGAAGATTCTTACCGCCATTCAAAATGGCTTTCTTTTATGGAGAAAAGATTGGAATTAGCAAAGAATTTATTAAAAGACACCGGAGTAATTTTTATTTCAATTGATGATAACGAAGTAGCACAATTAAAAATATTGATGGACCAGATATTTGGAGAAAATAATTTTGTTGCACAATTGATATGGCGAAGTAAAGGGGGATCGGGTACTGATCCAAATAATATTACTGTAGAGACAGAATATATATTATGTTATGCGAGAAATAGAGAAAAGTTACATTTGAATAGATATAAGGCAGATACAAGTAATTATATTTTGACTGATAAATATGTTAATGAACGAGGAAGATACAAATTGAATAAATTGGATAGGAAAAGTCTTGGATATATAGAGAGTTTAGATTTCCCAATAAAAAAAGGTAACCTGACAGCGGTTCCTGGCGGAAAAGATAATTATAAAAAAGTCTGGAGATGGCGTTGGAGTAAAGAGAAAGTAGAGTGGGGACTAAAAAATGGCTTTATTGTTTTTAAAAAAAATAAAGGTGGAATTCTTAATGTCTATTATAAAATATATGAATTTTGTGATAATGAAGGAAATATCATTAAGCGCGAATATCCCTTTAATAATTTGATACCTAAAGATTTATGTGCTACATCAACAGGAACTAACGAAATAGAAAATATATTTAGTAAAAGAGTATTTGAATATCCTAAATCTGTAAAATTAATTAAATATATTTTAACAATTGCTGCGAAACAGAATTCATTAATTTTAGATTTCATGGCTGGGTCTGGGACGACCGCTCACGCAGTTTTAGAACTCAATAAAGAAGATGGTGGCAATAGAAAATTTATTCTGTGCACTAACAACGAGAACAACAATGGCAGTGGCTTAAAAATTGCTGAAGATATTTGCTATCCAAGAATTAAAAAGGTTATTGAGGGATATAAAAACTTAAAAGGCGAAAAAGTAGAAGGTTTAGGTGGGAACTTAAAATATTTCAAAACTGATTTTGTTGATTATAATGAGCCTACTGACAAAAACAAAATTAAACTTACCCAGCAGGCAACAGAAATGCTCTGTGTTAAAGAAGGAACTTTTGAAAAAGTGATTGATAATAAAAGATTTAAGATTTTCAAAAATTCAAACCATTATACGGGCATTATTTGGGACCAAGTAGCAATTCCAATTTTCAAAAAAGCAATTAAAGATATAAAAGGAAAATTCAGCGTCTATGTTTTTTCTCTAAGTGATGAAACTTTTGATGAAGAATTTAAAGACGTGAAGCAAAAAGTCCAATTGTCGCCAATCCCCGAAGCGATTTTGCGAGTATATAGAAGGATTTTTAAGTAAAAATTATGAAGATAACTGAAATCTGTATAAAAAATTACAAGAGTATAAAAAAATTGAAGTTTAAACCAAATTCTGGCTTAAATGCTTTTATCGGTGAAAATAATACTGGCAAAAGTAATGTTTTTGAAGCAATAAACTGGTTGCTCGGTCCAACTTATCCAACATTTAATTCTACTAAAAAATCCGATCATTATCTCGGAGATGAAGAAAATAAAATCTTTATTAGTTTAAAATTTGACAATAGCTATACTTTTGAATTAAACGAGAGTAAACCAAAATACAATTTCTTAATCCTTAAAAATGGGCGATATCAAAAAAACGTAAACAGAGAGCAATTTTGTTGCGCATATATAGGCAATAAAAGAACAATCGTTGATTATTTACCATCGGACAGGTGGAGTCTTCTAGGTAGGTTATTACAGGATATAAATAAAAGATTTCTTGAGGAAAAAATTCAAGATGGCAAAAAAGAGGTTAAAAAATCAGATAAATTGAAGGAAGATTTAGACAAAATAAGAGACAATCTTTTATTTTCGGTTGAAAATGCAGAAGGTAAAAAAATAATGAGCGATTTTATTGACATATTAAAAAAAGAAAGTGCCGAACAGCTGAATAGAAGCATAGATGATTTTGAAGTGAATCTAAATTTATACGACCCGTGGGATTTCTACAGAACTTTACAAATTATAGTAAACGAAAAAGATATTGACCTTAAACTTCAAGCCTCCCAACTGGGAATGGGAGCGCAGGCTTCAATAACGGTAGCAATTTTAAAGGCTTATTCAGAAATTAAATTAGGCGGAGAAAATCCTATTTTTATTGATGAACCAGAATTATTTTTACATCCACAGGCACAAAGAAATTTTTATAAAATTTTAAGAAAGCTATCAAAAGATAAAAATATTCAAATATTTTATACAACGCATTCGCCATATTTCTTAGCGCTGGAATATTTTGATGAGATATTTTTAGTACGCAAAACAAAAGATAAGGGCACTTATATAAGAAATGCCAACGCGGAAGAGCTTCTGAATGACTGGGCAATAAGATATGGTAAAGATATTTCTGATGATTTAAAAAGAAAAGAAGGATTAGAAAAATTGAGGTTACATTATAAAGAGGCTTACGAACAAACATCTGATAGCATGGCTTCAACTGAAGCATTTTTTGCCAAAAAGATTATTCTTGTTGAGGGTAACTCAGAAGCATTATTATTGCCGTTTTTCTTTAACAAAATAAACTTTGATTGGGTAAAAGAAAGAATCGCGATCGTAAAATGTGGTTCTAAAAATGAGATGGACAGGTTTTATAGATTATATGCGGAATTGGGTGTACCTTGCTTTGTAATTTTTGATGGGGATAAGGATAAAAATAACGATAAACGACACAAAGAAATAAATAATGCTCTATTTAAAATTTTAAAAGAGAATTCTATTAGTGATTTTCCAAATAGCGAGATTAAAGATAACTATTTTGGGTTTCAGAATGATTTTAATTTTGCCCTTAAAGAAGCTGGCTATAAAGATGTTTATAATGAAGGCGATCCAAATAAATCAGTAAAAGGACTATCATTGTTCTTGAAAGTTAAAAACCAAACCTCAGTTAAAGTTCCTTCATGGGTTAATGAAATAAAAGATAAAGTATTAAAACTAAAAGATGAGATAGAAAGTGTTTTAGTCAAAGATGACAACGAGGATTTAACAGAGGAAGAAAGTGAAAATAATTTTAATTTTGGAGAAATACCATTCTAAAAATAAGGTCAACTATGCAATTAAAAATTTATCAAGAAAATGCAATAGACGAGTTATTGGAAAGAACCAAACGTCTTTTAGAATTGGGCGGTAATAAAAAATTGGTTTTTAAAGCGCCTACTGGTTCAGGCAAAACAATAATGATGGCGGAATTTTTGAAGCAGTTAGTTGACGATAGAGACATAAAACAATCGCTGAGTTTTATTTGGACGGCACCACGACAACTTCATATTCAAAGCCGAGAGAAGTTAGAAAATTATTTTGAAACGAGCCGAGCTTTAAAGTGTTCCTATTTTGAGGATTTGGACGATAGAAAAATTAGCGAAAACGAAATTTTGTTTTTCAATTGGGAAAGTATAAATAGAGCGGACAATGTCTATATTCGGGATAATGAGCAGGATTTTAATTTATCAAAAGTATTAGAGAGAACAAAGGAAGATAGCCGGGGAATAATTTTAATCATTGATGAAGCCCATCATCATGCCACTAGTGAAATTTCACAAGGATTAATTCAGATGATTGGACCAAAATTAACAATTGAGGTTACGGCAACGCCAGCAACCATTACTAATGAAGACGGAAAAGTATTTGTTCAGTTAGAGGATGTTAAGAGAGAAGGAATGATTAAAAAGGGTGTGATTTTAAATGATAATTTTGAAAATTTTATTAAGGAAGGGAAAATAAAAACGCAAAAGTTGAGCAGCGGAAGCGAAGAATTAGTTATAGATGCGGCGATGGAAAAAAGACAAGAATTAATAAAGGGATTTCAAAAAGAGGGAGTTAATGTTAATCCTTTAGTTTTAATTCAATTACCTGATAGAAAAACAAGTTTGGAAGATAGAATAAGAGAACGAGTGGAAAGTATTTTAAAAAATAAATATAAAATTTCTACCGAAAAAGGGAATAATCGGTTAGCGGTTTGGCTTTCAGGTGAGCATATCAACAAAGAAAATATTGAAAAACAAGACAATGAGGTTGAGGTTTTAATTTTCAAACAGGCTATTGCTTTAGGTTGGGATTGTCCAAGAGCGCAGATTTTAGTTTTATTTAGACAATGGCACAGCCCAATTTTTTCAATCCAGACGGTTGGCAGAATTATGCGAATGCCCGAGCCTGATAAAGGTTATTATAAAAGCGAATTTTTAAATTATGGTTATGTTTATACTAACTTGGATAACATAGAGATTACAGAAGATATCGCCAAAAATTACATCACTATTTACACAAGTAAAAGGCGTTTTGACCCTAAATTAACTTTGCTTTCGTACTACCCGAAAAGACATCGCGAGAAAACAAGGTTATCTCCGCTTTTTACAAAGATATTTTTGGAACAGGCGAAAGAATATAATCGAAAGAAACAGATTGATACTAAAGCGAAAAAATCCGACCTAAAAATTATTTCTGATTACAAAGCCGAAGATGTTGACGCTTTGGCTGGGGCAAAAATTATAGGTGATAAAAAGATAAAAGCAAGTGGATCAGATATGCAAAAATTGTTTGATTTTTTTATATGCAATAATTTAACTCCTTTTTATCCCGAAGATAGATCGGTTGCAAGAGCTAAAGAAGCAATCTATAAATTTTTCTATGAGAATTTTGGCTTTAAGTGGGGTGAAAGCGAAGACGAAATAATTCAAATAGTTTTATCGGAAAAAAATTCTCAGCATTTCGTCAATATTTTAAACAAAGCAAAAGAAAAATACCAAAAAGAAGTTGAAAAAATAGAAAGCGAAATGATTGAGGTCCCGAATTGGAATATTCCAGAAACTTTATCTTTTGGAAGCGAATATAAAAAAGTTGAAAGTAAAAAATCAATTATGCAACCATTTTACAGTGACGAGAAATGGAAATCGGAAATAGCTTTTATCGATTTTTTAGAAAAGTCGGACAAAGTGGATTGGTGGTTTAAAAATGGTGATAGAGATGCCACATTTTTTGCCATTCCTTACAAAAATGGCGAAAAGAAACCTTTTTATGTTGATTTTATTGTGAAATTAAAAGACGGAAGAATTGGCTTATTTGATACAAAAGCCGGGCTGACAAAACAAGTCGCAGGTCCAAAAATTGATGGTTTATACAACTATATTCAAAGCGAAAATAAAAAAGGCAAAAAATATTTTGGTGGGATAATCGTTAACACCAGACCGAATTATCGCGGACGCTGGATTTATTTTAATAAAAAAAGCAAAGATTTTAAGGACAATTCACTTGATAATTGGACTAGTTTGATATTATAATAAAAAATCAGTGGCTTGCTTGCAAAGCAGACAAAGGCGGTTGAGAAAAATCAGAGAACGGAAATATCTAAACCTATTCTTTTTTGCCTATCTGCTGGGGAAAAGGGAATTGAGGGAGGAAAGTTGCTTGAGTGTTTAGATAAAAACCATCTTTATACTAATTACGGCGAAATTGATGACGAATAATATCAAATTAGCGATGAAAATAAGAAAATAAACAAGGAGTTTTATCAAACTTGAAATATAAAATTGGCTTATTTCAAGTTTTGCCTTAAACTTGAAATATAAATATTCTTATTTCAACTTTATGACAAAACAAAATTTTCAAACAGGAACATACAAAAAATATTCTATTAGAGGAAGCGGTTCGTTTATTGGGCGAGCTTAATGCCTATTCTTTTTTGGTGCCGGATGTTAATTTTTTTATCCAAATGCATATCGTTAAGGAAGCGGCTATCTCAAGCAAAATTGAAGGAACAAAAACCGGCGTTGAAGAAGCAATTTTGCGGGTTTATAGAAGGATTTTTAAATAAAAGTATGACACAACAAGAGTTAATAAGAGATATATTAGCAGTGCCAGCAGAAACTCAAACTATTGAATTTAAACGATTACGCGGCAATAAAATTGTTAATAATATTATTGAAACAGTAGTTGCGATGGTCAACACCGATGGCGGCGTTATTGTTTTAGGAATTAATGACCCCGAAGAAATTACTATAAAGAGTTTTGACAGAATTTTTGGCATTGAAGAAAATATACAAAATTTTGATGCCTTAGAAAGAGAAATTCAACGGATTGTTCCGCCGCTCGCCTCAATTTGGCCGGCGGAAAAAATATTTGTAAAAGAAGCAAAAAAGAATATTGCCCTATTATTTATACCAAAAGCGACTGATAATTTTCGGTCAATAAATAATCATGTTTACGTTCGTTTAGAAAAAAGTAACAAATTATTAACTCCTCAGGAAGTTATTAAATTTTCTTACGCAAAAGGATTTGAGAAAGCCGACAGAGAATTAGTAGAGGTTGATTTCAATTTATTAAATACTAATGAATTTAAAAAGTGGAAAGAAAATCGCAAAATTGAGGATACAGATATTAAAGTAATTTTAGAAAAAACTGGATTAGCTCGCAAAAATGATAAAGGAATTTTATTGCCGACAAGAGCCGCAGTTCTGCTTTTTGCTGAATTTCCCAATGACTTAATGGAAACAAAATCTGCAATACGAGTTTTTCAATATACAGGAACAATAGAAACTATTAGAGAGACGCCAAACCTCATTAGTACGCCAGAGAATATAAATGGACCAGTTGTAAAACAGATACAGAGAGCTCACGAATATGTTTTAACTCTTTTGAGAAACGGAATAAAAATCCCATCGGGCTTTACTACCCAATACCAGATTCCAGAACGTGCAATAAAAGAAGCAATTACAAATGCAGTTATTCACCGTGACTATTACATCAAAAGAGACATTGAGATTAAAATTTTTGAGGATAGGGTAGAAATAGAAAGTCCGGGCTTATTTCCATACAACATAACACCGGCTAATATCGGACAAGTGCGAGCAGAGGGATACAGGAATGACCTTTTAGTAAAGCATTTGCGAGAATTTCCATCGCCGCCAAACTTGGACCAAAACGAAGGGGTGAGAGCAATACGCGCTGAAATGAAAACGCAAAATCTTTACCCACCCATTTTCTGGACATATCCAAATTTACAAGATGCAGTTAGAGTAATTTTGTTAAACGAAAAAATAGTAAGCGAATGGGAAAAAATAAGTTTTTATCTTGAGGAAAATAAATACATTACTAATGAAGAAGCTAGGAAAATAACAGGGATTGTGCAAAGAGATAAAATGGCGAAAATGTTAAAAAATTGGGCCAAACGTGGCCTTTTGATTCAAATTATCCCACCATCAGGTTATGTGAAGGGTACAAAGTATCGATTACCGGGAGCAGAGGAAATAAGCAAAAAATAATTGTTTTACTTGCTTTTGTGCTGGCAAGTAAAACAAAAATTGAGTATTTTAAGGGCAATTAGAAAGTTTTTACTTGCTTTAACTATGCAATTAAAAATTTATCAAGAAAATGCAATAGACGAGTTATTGGGAAAAACCAAACGTCTTTTAGAATTGG
>MWDC01000015.1 GCA_002070355.1 Parcubacteria group bacterium ADurb.Bin159
CTATTAAAATTAACGCTGTGCCTAAATCCGGTTGAAATAAAATAGGTAAAATCAAGCCCAAAGAAATTAAAAAACTAAAAAATGTCCATTTAAATAAAACAGGTTGACGCGCTTCTTTCCAAAATTTTGCCAAACTTAAAATAAGAGTTAATTTTGCTAATTCAGAAACCTCAAAACCAATATTGCCTACACCCAGCCAGCCCTTCATCCCTCGTTGAGTTTGTCCAATAAAAAGAACAAGTATTAAAATAAATATGGTAAACAAATAAATATACCAAGTCAAATCGCGCCAAAGACGAAAATCTAAAACAGAGAAAAGGAAAAATAAACCCAATCCTATAAAAACAAAAATTAATTGACGGATAAAAGTAATTTTTCCACTGCTATCTAAAGAAAGGCTATATTGCCCAACCAAAGAAAAAATAGTTAAAATTAGAATTAAAAAAAGAAGTAAAAAATCAAATCTTTTTAAAGATTCCTTCATAAAATAGGAAAAATATCCTGTCTAAAACGAGTAGAGTAGATAGAAAAATTAACTTCGAACCCGTTTTATGGCAATAGCCCCCATCGGGCAACTTTCCGCGGCTATTTGATTGCAATCCGCGCCTTCAACTTCTTCTACTTTCACTCTTGATTTTCCGTCTTCTCCTATTTCAAAATTATCGCATAAAGCCACACAACTGCCGCAACCGGTACATTTATTTTTATTGATAACAATTTTAAATTGATGCGCCATAAATTATTTAAACTTTTTAAATTAACGAAGAATTGTTTTAAGATAAGAAATCAATTTATTTTGAGGAATGTGCTCTTGAACACCGCTTATCATATTACGAACAATAATTGTCTCGTCTTGAACTTCTTGACTCCCTAAAATAAGAGCAAAACGCACGCCCAAATTATCCGCTTGTTCTAATTGCGTTTTAAGGCTTTCTTTTGCCAAATTCATTGCGCATTTTATATCATTAATTCGCAATGTTTCAAAAAGAGGAAGACATTGGCGACGGGCCTTTTTACCGATTTGGGCTAAAAATACAACTGGCTTTTTCCCTCGCGGTAAAGGTATATGATTAGCTTTAAGCTCTTCTATAATTCTGTCCACACCAAAAGATAACCCTAATGCCGGCACATCTCTACCGGAAAAACTTTTAATTAAATTATTATATCTTCCCCCTCCCCCTAACGCCGGCACCATTTGCCCCATAATTTCTAAAGCGGGATCATTTTTATCTTTAGGAGCAGGGAAAAATTCAAAAACAGTGTTAGTATAATAATCAAGTCCTCTAACTAAATAAGAATTTATTTCACGACTCACATTAGCCGCATCTAAATATTCCAATACCTCAATAAAATGTTCGTGACAATTAGGACAAAGGCTGTTAACAAATTGAGGAACAACGGAAAGAATGTTTTGACAACGGGAATTTTTACAATCAAGCACTCGTAAAGGATTTTCTCTATAACGTCTTTGGCAATCAGGACAAAGTTGTCTTCGTTTGCCTTTTAAAAATTTTATTATTTTTTTTCGATAAATCTCTCGGCATTCGGAACAACCCAAACTATTAATATAAAAAAATGGCTTTATCCCTAAGGTTTCCAATAAAACTTTTGCAAAAACAATAAGCTCAGCATCGCTTATCGGCTCGTTGCTTCCTAATATTTCCAAACCAAATTGATAGAATTGTCGATATCTGCCAGCTTGAGGACGTTCATAACGAAAATTTGGTCCAAAATAAAAAAATTTTACTGGTTGAGGACGATTAAACAATCCTTTCTCAATATAAGCTCTGGCAATAGAAGGTGTTATTTCTGGCCTCAATGCTATAGGCGTTCCTGATTTGTCTCTAAAACTATACATCTGCTTTCTAATTATATCAGAGGAAGCGCCAGTAGAACGTTCGTAAAGAGCTGCTTCTTCTAAAATAGGTGTTTCTATCCGCTCAAAACCATAACTTTCAGCTAATTTTTCAGCGCGAGTTAAAAAATAATCCCAATAACGCCATTCTTCCGGTAAAATATCTCTCATTCCCCTTAATGTTTGCCAACGAATTTTCCCTTTTTTTGCTTTTGTTTCTTCTTTTTCCCTTTTTTCCATCTCTTCATCTGTTTCTTCAAGTTTTATCTCTTTTATTTCTTCTTCTTCTTTTTCTTCTTTTTCTTCTTTTTCTTTTTCTTTTTTATTTTTATTTATTTTTTTTGCTTGCAGTTTTTTTGTTTTTTTAACACGATTTATTTTTTTAGAAACATTTTTTTTCTTTGGCTTTTTTTTATTCATATTTTAAAAAAAATTAAAAATTATATTCTACTTCTTTAATTGCTCCAAACGCTCGAATAGGCCAACCACGAATAAGAGAATGACCGATAATTTTATCTTTTGGTATTGGCCCAAAGGAGCGAGAATCCAAACTAACATAGCGATTGTCCCCTAAAAGAAAATATTCATTATCTTTTAATGAATAATCAATTTGACCGCTAGTAGAATAACCGTTTGGCAAATAATCATTTTCCTTTAATTCTATGCCTTCCGGATAGTCTTGATTATAAATAAAAATTTTCCCATTTTTAATTTCAACTCTTTCGTTGGGCAAACCAACAACTCTCTTGATTAAAAAATCTCCCTTTTTTTGGGGGGAATCAAAAACTATAACCTCGCCTCTTTTTGGCTGACGAAAATAATAAGATACTTTCTCAATAATAAGATAATCTCCATTATAAAAATTGGGTTCCATAGAAGGACCAAAAACAACAAATGGCTGAAAAATATAATTATGGATTAGCCAAACAAAAACAACGGCAAAAACAATCAATTTAATGAAATCAAAAATATACCTTCCTATGGAAGTTTTTTCTTTTTTTTCTTCTTTCTGCTTTTCTGGCGTAGATTGTAGATCTAATAAAGACACAATAATAAAATATCAAATGTCAAAAGTAAATTAATTTCAAACAAATTGAAATCGTTTAGAATTTAAAATTAGTTTTGAATTTTATTTTTATTTTTGATTTTCAATTTTCGATTTATCTCTAATGGATATTTCTCTAACAACATCGGTAATACTTTTTTCCATACTTCTTAATTTGCGGCTAAAAGAGAAAAGAAAATAAAAAATAATTATTAAAGCAAAATAAATAATTACATCTGCTCCCCGGCCAATACCCAAAAAACGAGCCAGCCAACTAGTTATGTCTGGGTAAATAACAATCGTTAGAGCGATTAACCAAAAACATAACCAGCCAATAAAATCAATTTTTGATATCTTTTTATTTAAAAAATTTCTAATTAACCGGTAAAGGGCAAAGATAATAAGTAAGCTTAATAAAATTTGGCCAAAAACCATAATAAAAAATTCAAAATTCTATATTTTTTAATTAGGGTCAGACCCCAAAAACCAACCGCGGGAAACCCTTTATTGATGCGGGTTTCCAGGCAATTTTTCAAAAATGGCACGATTTTGATCAGGATTCAGAACTTGGAATATGGAATATAAAATTTAATTTATTTTTATTATTATTTTAAAATTGGTAAAAAAAGTGTCAAATTTGATTTTTTCGCGAGATAACCCTTTATTGATGCGGATTTGCGAAGGTCGGAAAAAGGGGACTGTCCCCTTTAAAGAAATTTGTCTAAGAATAATGCCCAAGCGGTTTTTAACCCTTCTTTGAAATTTTGCCCTTTGGAAAGAGAATAAGAAGTATAAATGGCCGAAATAGGAACCTCAACCAATTTTAAATGTTGTTTTTTTATTTGCCCAACAATTTCCGAAGAAATTTCCATTCTTTGAGAAGAAAGAATTAATTTTTCTAAAGCTGATGCTTTAAAAGCCCGCAAACCTGATTGGCTATCGCTTACCCAATTACCGTAAAGAAAAAAAGTTAAAATATTAGCAATATAATTATAAATTTTTCGGCTAAAAGGCATATTACCCCCTTTTTTCGTTCTTGTGCCAATAACTACTTCAGCTTTCTCGTCTAAAATTGGCGCTATAACTTTTTCTATATCAAAAGGACAATGTTGGCCATCAGCATCAAAAGTAACAATAATATCGCCTTTTAATTTCAGGGCAATTTTAAAACCGGTGATTAAAGAAGCGCCTAAACCTAAATTAATGCAATGACGATAAACTATGGCCCCCTCTTTTTCCGCGATTTCAGAAGTTCTATCTTTTGAACCATCATCAACTACTACTACGAAATCCGCATAATTTTTAACATTTGAAATAACCTCTCCAATTGTCTTCTCTTCATTATAAGCGGGAATAACCAAAATAATCGTTTTATTATTACAAGCGAAGGGAGTAACAAGGTTCGGCTGAGTAACACGAGGCAGGTTCTTATTCTTGGTCATAATTTTTAATCATTGGCTCAAGCAATAAGCGATGGGCTTTGGTATAAGCTAAAGATTGTTTTAAACCCTCTTCAAGAGTGGTAACCGGAAACCATTCTAATTTTTCTTTGGCCTTAGAAATATCCGGTAAGCCCAAAGGAGTCATAAAAAGAAGAGGTTCCCTAAATTCGATTTTAGCAGAAGAACCAGTTAATTCTATAATTTTAGAAGCCAAATCAACCAACCTTATATTAGTCGCACCGCCAAAATTAACTGGCTCAGTTTCATTTGAATCCATTAAACGGCAAAGTCCTTCTACAATATCCGCCACATAACAAAGAGAAGTAGAAAATGTTTCGTCCCCGTAAATAATCAACGGCTTATTAGTCAATGCTTGAAGAAAAAAATCAGGCACCATTTGGCCGTCAAAAAGCATTTCCCGAGGACCATAAGTGCGGAAAAGACGAGCGATTTTTGTTTCTAAACCATAAAACTGATGATAAGTCATAAAAGCAGCTTCAGCAAAACGCTTTCCTTCATCATAACAAGCGCGCGGACTTAAAAGATTGACCTCTCCTTTATCCTCTTCTTTAAAATAAAGATTATCTCCTTTCCTCGGTCCATAAACAACTGACGAAGAACCCAAAAGAATTTTAGATTTGTAATATTTGGCTAATTCCAAAATATTATAAACACCCAAACTATTAGCTTTCAATGTTTCTATTTTTAGGGCGTCAAAATTTTTAGCTGAAGTCGGACAAGCTAAATGATAAATTTCCTGAATACCGTAAAACTCTATTTTCCAATCGCGTAATTCTGTCATTTTTTCCAATTCAGGTATTCCCTCGGATAAATTATATTTTATAAAACGAAAATTTGTATTAGGCAAAAGCTGGCGAATATTCTCTACGCTTCCTCCAATCAAAGCATCTAAACAAATTACATTATTCTCTTTCACCAAATAATCGCAAAGATGAGAACCAACAAAGCCTGCTCCGCCAGTGACTAAAATATTTTTTTTCTCCCCGGGATAAAATTTTTTTGTTTTTTCTTGCTGGAGCATAAATTAATTAGAGGGTCAGACCCCAAAAATCGACCGCGGGAAACCCTTTATTGATGCGGGTTTCCAGGCGATTTTTCGAAAATGGCACGATTTTGATTAAAAAAGAGATTGCCACTTGTCTGTCCTTCGATTTATTATTAGTTAATTTAATTATCTTTTGTACTTCGGATTTCGAGTTTTATTATAAGACCTATTTTCTTTAAATGTTCTGCGTTCTGTTTTTTGTTCTGTTTCAGGCGCTATCTCTTTATGAGAAAGATTAATACGGCCAAGTTCATCAATCTTAATAACTTTAACCGGAATAATGTCTCCCACTTCCACTACATCATGGGGATTTTTTATGTATTTATGAGAAAGTTCAGAAACATGGACCAACCCTTCTTGCCCGGGAACGAGCTCCACAAAAGCGCCAAAATCGAGAATGCGAGTAACTTTCCCTTGAAAAATCTCTCCTACTTTAATTTCCCGAGTGATATCTTTAATCCAGCTTACCGCCTTTTCTAAAGCCTTATCGTTTTCCGAAGTAATCACCACTAAACCGTCTTGCTCTATGTCTATGGTTACTCCTGTTTTAGCAATAATATCATTGATAACTCTTCCTCCGGGACCAACCACATCACGAATTTTTTCCGGATCAATTCTAAAGGCGGAAATTCGCGGGGCAAAAGGAGAAAGTTCTTTTCTCGGTTCAGGTAAAACTTGCCCCATTTTTCCCAAAACCTCGTAACGGCCGGCTTTAGCTCTTTCTAAAATTTCAGAAATCATTTTCAAGTTTAAACCGCAAGATTTAGTGTCCATTTGAATAGCTGTAATCCCCTCTTTGGAGCCAATTACTTTGAAGTCCATACCTCCGGGACCGTCTTCTAAATCTTGTATATCAGTAATAAGTTTATATTTTTTTATCTCTCCGTTTTCTTCTTCTGAAGCCATGCCTATAGCTATACCAGCAGCCGGCCTTTTTATAGGCACGCCGCCATCCATTAAAGCCAAAATAGAAGCGCAGCTCGAAGCCATAGAAGTAGAACCATTAGAAGAAAGAACTTCTGAAACTACTCTGATGGTATAAGGAAAATCATCTTTGGAAGGAATAAGAGGGACCAATCCTTTTTCTACTAATGCTCCGTGTCCGGTTTCTCTTCTTCCTGTAGTCCTTAAAGGAGAAGTTTCGCCTGAACAAAATGGTGGAAAATTATAGTGGTGCATAAAACGTTTTCTTCCTGATTCTTCCATAGTGTCTAAATATTGCTCCATACCCGGCGCTCCCAAAGTAATAGTGGATAAAACTTGGGTCTCTCCGCGGTTGAAAACAGCCGACCCGTGAGTGCGGGGTAAAACTCCCACTTCCATAAAAATTTCTCTTATTTCATCTAATTTACGGCCGTCTATTCTTTTCTCGTTCTCTAAAATGCCGCGGCTTACTTCTTGGTAAATCAATTTATTACAATATTCTTGCGCTTTTTCTCTTTTTTCTTTAGCCAAAGAAATGCTTACTAAATATTTTTCTAATTCTTCTCTGATTTTTCCTGCGGCGAATATCCTTTCCGCTTTAGTTTTTAATGGTTTGGCGAAAAGAATTTCCGGCGCATTTTTACTTACCCATTCTTCCACTTTTTCTTTCCATTCTTTTTTATTTTTTTCAATTTCTTCAATTAAATCATCTCTCTTTTTTTGTCCAACTTTAGATTGGATTTCTTTAAAAAAACCAATCAGGTCCCATAAATGTTTGTTCCCAAAAGCGAATGCTTCCTCAAACTTTTTTTCGTCAACTTCATTCGCTTGAGATTCTATCATCAAAATATGCTCTGGCGTCCCTCCTATCACTAAATCTAGCAAAGATTTTTCTCTAGCTTGATAAGTGGGGTTAAGACACCATTGCGGTTCACCTTCTTCCGAAGGAATAAGCCCTACTCTTAAGCCGGCTATTGGCCCATTCCAAGGAATATCGGAAATAAGCAAAGAAATAACCGCTCCCCAAAAAGCAACAATATCAGCATCATTTTCTTCGTCTAAAGAAAGAACCGTAGCAATAATTTGCACTTCTCTTCTTAAATCCTGATTAAACAAAGGCCTGATAGCCCTGTCAATTAAACGAGAAGCCAAAATGGCTTCATCTGGCGGTTTCGTTTCTCTTTTTATAAAACGCGAACCTTTTATTTTTCCTGCGGCATAAAACCTTTCTTCATAATCAACCATTAACGGAAAATAATCCGCTTCTTTATTCTCCGTTCCCATTGTAGCCGTAACCAAAACGGCTGTCTCCCCGTATTCTACTAAACACGAACCATTTGCTTGCTGGGCGAATTGACCGGTCGTAACCATCAACTTCCTTCCCGCAAATTCTGTTTCAAATTTCATAATTTTTATACTTACTTAAGACTTAAGGGTGGAACCCTTAAAAGCCCTTATATCGTCTAATTAAAAATAGACGTTTATTTTTACCTAAATCGGTAAATTTATCAGCTGCTTCTATTAATCGGGAAGAAGATGTTTCAGAAAAAGCAGCTACTTCTACCCGACAACCTTTATTTTCTTTTAAATAATTAATTAAAGGAACATAATCGCCATCTCCACTGACCAAAACAATTACATCTAATTTTTGAGATAATTTCACTGCGTCAATGGCAATCCCCACGTCCCAATCCGCTTTTTTCATTCCCCCGGGAAAAACTTGTAAATCTTTCATCTTAACTTCAAATCCTTGATGTTCTAAAGCTTCAAAAAAAGTTTGCTCTTCTTTACTTTTAGAGCGAATAACATAGGCGATGGCTCTTATTAATTGTCTATCGTCAACCACTTTTTCCAAAATTTTAGCAAAATTAACATTAGCTCCATAAAGATTTTTGCCAGAGTGGTACATATTAGCCACATCAATAAAAACACCAACTCTTTGATTCGCGTATTGATTTATACTCGTCATATTTTTTTTGTTTTTATGGTTTGTAAAACCTTTTTATAAGCCGTTGGATTTACCGCAGCTAAATATTTTAAAAGTTTGCGGCGTTTACTCACCTTTTTAATCAACCCACGACGAGAAGAATTATCCCCCTTGTGAGAGGACAAATGATTTAATAAATTGCTAATTTCTTTATTCAATATAGCAATTTGCACTTCTGGAGAACCAGTGTCTTCGGCGTGTCTTGCTCCTTCTTCAATAATTTTTGTTTTTTCATTTTTTGTAGTCATAAATATATTATACCTTATTTTAAATTTTTAGCAATATAACAAATTTTAAGAAATAGTCAACCTCGCTTTTTTATTTTTGTGTCGCAAAATTGACAAAATAAAAATTTGACTTACAATAAAAATATGGAGTTTAAAAATACACAATTAACTCCCCATAAATCTTCTCAAAAAACTCCTCTTTATTTATTGATGGAAGATTTTTTAGAACACTTGGAAGTAGAAAAAAACAGAAGCCCTTTGACTACCAGAAATTATAAACTTTATTTAGAAAAATTTTTTTCTTGGGGGCAAAAAGAATTTCCTCCTTTTCAAAAACCCGAAGATATTAATAAAGAGGCCGTTCGCCAATTCAGGCGATATTTATCTCGACTAAAAAATCAAGAGGGTGATTATCTTTCTCCTAATACTTTAAATTATTATTTAATTGCTATTCGCTCTTTTTTAAAATATTTATCTTCGCGCGATATTAAATCTTTAGCCCCAGAAAAAATAGATTTAGCCAAACCAAAAGAAAGGGAAATATCTTTTTTAGAAGGCAAAGAATTGGAAACTTTTTTGAATGCTCCGCTTCAAACCAAAGAATCAGATATCATTCGTTTTAGAGACAAAGCAATTTTGGAATTGCTTTTTTCCACTGGCTTGCGCGTTTCTGAATTGACTAATTTAAAAATTGAAAACATTAATCTTGAAAAAGATGAATTTCAAGTGAAGGGCAAGGGCGGAAAATGGCGAATTGTTTTTCTCTCTAATCAAGCGAAATATTGGCTGAAAAAATATTTAGAAATGCGGAAAGATGTTCATCCTGAATTATTTATTCGTTTAGACAAAGCAGGAAAAAATGAAGAGACATTTGGCTTAACCCCCCGCAGCGTCCAAAGAATTGTAAAAAAATATGCTAAAATAGCCGGCATAACTAAAAAATTAACTACCCATAGCCTCCGCCATTCTTTTGCTACTGACCTCTTAAATGCCGGGGCGAATATCAGGGAAGTACAAAAAATGTTAGGCCACTCTTCTTTAGCCACCACACAAATTTACACTCACGTCACTGACACTCATTTAAAAAAGGTCTATCAAACCTTTCACGACAAACACCGCAAAGGGGACAGTCCCCTTTTTCCGACCTCGGCAAACCCGCATCAATAAAGGGTTATCTCACGAAATTTGAAAGTTGCCGTAAATAACGGCACACTTTAAGAAAAAACGCAAATTATTTTTTTGTTAGTTATTTCATTGTTATTTCTATTGTATAAAAACTTGCCGTAAATAACGGCAAATTTGAAAAAATGCCTGAAAATATAGAGAAATAAAGGGTTTTTGAAGGCCTTAAAAAGGGGACAGTCCCCTTTTTCCGAAAAAGGGTTATCTCGCCAAAAAATCAATTTTGACATTTTTTTTACCAAATACAAAAATAATAAAAATAAAATAATAAAAATAAATTAAATTTTGTATTTTAATTTTATATTCTATTTTTTTATTTTATATTCTGAATTCTGATCAAAATCGTGCCATTTTTAAAAAATCGCTCGAAAAGCCACATTAATAAAGGGCTCCCGGCGGTCGGTTTTGGGGGTCTGACCCCAATTAAAAATTAAGCCGCCCCCATAGTTCAACGGATAGAACAAAGGACTCCTAAGCCTTAGATCCAAGTTCAATTCTTGGTGGGGGCAATTTCCAAAAGGGGACAGTCCCTTTTTTCCGACCTCGGCAAACCCACATCAATAAAGGGTTATCTCACGAGAAAATCAAATTTGACATTTTTTTTACCAAAGGTAAAATAATAACAAAAAATAAATTAAATTTTATATTTTAATTTTATATTCTATTTTTTTATTTTATATTCTAAATTCTGATCAAAATCGTGCCATTTTTAAAAAATCTCTCGGAAAGCCGCATCAATAAAGGGCTTCCGGCGGTCGGTTTTTGGGGTCTGACCCCAATTAAAAAATTATGTTTAATCAAGTTAAAATTAACAATCGAAAAACTGCGATTTTAATTACTTTTTTTCTTGTTTTTATTATAGC
>MWDC01000016.1 GCA_002070355.1 Parcubacteria group bacterium ADurb.Bin159
AAAATTTTATGAAATCATTTAAATATCCTAAAAATAGTCAAGACATAGTGTGGACTAAAAATGCCAAAGAAAAAATGAGATTTTATAATTTGAGCGAGAGTCGTCTAAAAAAAATATTATTTAATCCGGAGCGGAAAGAAAAGGGGATTGCCTTAGGGACAATAGCAGTGATGCAGACGACAGGCTCCCCAAAACACCCCACAGAAATTTGGTTAATGTATCAAGAAATTAATAACAAGAAAAAAATTATTGCTGTTTGGCGATACCCAGGCAAAAGCCCTATTCCCTTTGATTGGGGTCAGACCCCCGAAACCGACCTCCGGAAAGCCGCATAAATAAAAGGATATCTTTCAAATTTTTAAAAATGGCACGATTTTGATTATGAAATTTTTATAATTTAAAAATGGTTAGAAAATTACGACAAAATAGTGATATTGAGGGTGGTATTTATCATATTGTTTGCCGGGGAGTTAATCAACGTCGCATTTTTAGATCTTCTCGGGATTATAATAAATTTTTAAGTTTTCTTATTGAAACAAAGAAAAAATTCCCGTTTTATCTTTATTCTTACAATCTTCTCCCGAACCACGTCCACTTAGAAATAGAAAGGAGAAAAGTTTCCCTTTCTAAATTTATGCACTACTTTAATACTTGTTATTCAATATATTTTAATCGGCGATATAAACGCAGTGGCCATTTTTTTCAAGATAGGTTTCATAGTAGTTTAATTGACACAGAATCATATTTTTGGCAAGTTAGCAGTTATATTGATCTTAATGCCGTAAGAGCAGGATTAGTTGAGCAACCAGAAGATTATCCTTGGAGTAGTTTTTTGATTTATGCGCAAAAAGAATATAATGGAGATTTAATAGACCGTGACCGTTTTTTAAGATTAGGAGGCGAAGGGGCAGTAGAAGAACTCTGTCAAAAATACGTAAAATTTGTAAAAGAAAAAATGAATGAGCCGTATGAAAAAATACCCAAATTTATTGAAAATGAGAAGTTTATATAATTTTAAGCAAAATCATGCCATTTTTTAATTTTCCCCTGAAAACCCGCATTAATAAAGGCTTTGCGGGGGGCAATTTTTGGGGTCTGACCCTCAATGAGAAAAGAAAAAAAATTAAATAATTTAGTAAATAAAGTAAACGCAAAAGAGAAAGAAGTCTCGTCTTTATCTATGGATCAGATGAAAGAGAAGATTAAAGTTATTAGAGAGAAACCAGAAAAAACAGAAGAAGATTTAGCTTTAACTTTTGCTTTAACCAGAGAGATGGCGCGCCGCACATTGGGGCAGCGGCCATTTGATGTTCAGGTTAGAGGAGGATTAGTTTTGGCTCAAGGAAAAATCGCTGAAATGAAAACAGGAGAAGGGAAGACCTTAACAGCAACTATGCCTTTGGTTTGGGAAGCATTAAAAGGAAAAGGGGCGCATTTAATAACAGTTAATGATTATTTGGCGCGACGGGATACAGTTTGGATGGGGCAAATTTATCACGCCTTGGGATTAACAGTGAGTTGCCTTACTCAAGAGGGCACTTTTATTTATGACCCTGAATATTTAGCGAAAAAAGAAGAAGAGCGATTAGATAAAGAAAGAGACGAAACAGGTTCTTTTAAAGTAATTAAAGATTTTTTAAGGCCTATAACTAAGCAAGAAGCTTATAGTGCTGATATTACTTATGGCACGAATAATGAATTTGGTTTTGATTATTTGCGGGACAATTTAGTTTATAGTTTTAAAAATAAAGTCCAAAGACCTCTTTACTATGCTATTATTGACGAGGTTGATAATATTTTAATTGATGAAGCAAGAACCCCGTTGATTATTTCCGCTCCTCGGGAAGAACCAACAGAGCTTTATTATCAATTGGCTCGGGTAGTTAAAAAATTAAAACCAGGGGAAGATTTAATTATTGATGAGAAAAGGAAAAGCGTTATTTTAACTTCCCAGGGACAAGAAAAAATAATTATGGCTTTTAGACAAGACCCTTGGGCTAATAATAATGTGGCTTTTCTTTATCGATTAGAAGCAGCGTTGCGCGCGGAAACTTTTTTTAAACTTGATCGCGATTATGTAATAAAAAACAACGAAGTTTTAATTGTAGATGAATTTACTGGTCGCATTTTATCTGGTAGACGCTGGTCATCGGGCATTCACGAAGCCATTGAAGCAAAAGAAGGATTATCTATTCGCCAAGAAATGAAAACTTTAGCCACAATCACTTTTCAAAATTATTTTAGAATGTATGAAAAATTAGCCGGTATGACCGGTACGGCAATGACCGAAGCAGAAGAGTTTCATAAAATTTATAATTTAGAAGTAGTCGCTATCCCCACTAATCGAAAGATGATAAGGAAAGATTGGCCGGATAAAATTTATCAAACAGAGAAAATAAAATTTGACGCTTTAATAGAGGAAGTTATATCTCGCCACAAGCAAGGTCAGCCGATATTGATTGGCACTCGCTCTATAGAAAAAAACGAATTAGTCGCTTCTTCATTGCAAAATCGGGGGTTAAATTGTCAAGTTTTGAATGCTAAATATCATGAAAGAGAAGGGCAAATTATTGCTCAAGCGGGAAAATTAGGAGCGATTACTGTGGCGACTAATATGGCTGGTCGGGGAGTAGATATAATTTTAGGAGGAAATCCTCCTGATCCTTTAGAACAAAAAAAAGTGATTGAATTGGGAGGGTTATGTGTTTTGGGAACAGAACGGCATGAAGCGCGACGGATTGATAATCAATTGCGAGGTCGTGCTGGTAGACAAGGGGACCCGGGAGAGAGTAGATTTTTTATTTCTTTAGAAGATGATATTGCTCGCATTTTTGGGGGAGATAAAATAAAAGTATTAGTGAAGAGATTTAATTTACCTCCGGATTATCCTATTGAAAACAAAATGATAAGCCGTTTGATTGAGCGTGCTCAAGAAAAAGTGGAGGGAATGAATTTTGATGCTCGTAAATATATTTTGGATTATGACGACGTGATGAATATTCAAAGAAAAGCAATTTATCAAAAAAGAGATAATATTTTAAAATTTAAAAAAGACGAACTTGATAATTTCGTCTTGGAAATGTATGAGGAAGAAATAAGAGAGATTATTGTTTTTAATACAAAAGACAAGGATATGGAAAAATGGGATATTTCTAAAATAACAGAAGAGTTGTCTCAAATTTTTCCTGTGCCTATCAATCTTGAAGAGAAATTTAAAGACATTATTAGCCGTAGAGGATTTAATTTAGAGCAAGCGAGGGAGGAGATTATTCAATATAGTTTAGATTTGTGGAAAGATAATTTTTCCAGTTGGCAAAAAAATATTTATCAAAAAATATCGCCAGAGCAATTGACTGAGATAGAAAGGAAATTTATTTTAGAGATTATTGATTATTATTTTCAAAATTATTTGGAAGAAATGGAATATTTTAAACGAGGTATTGGTTTGCGCGCTTATGGGCAGCACGAGCCATTAGATGAATTTCGTCGCGAAGCGTTGATAAAGTTTAAAAATTTAACCGCAGATATTCGCCGCCAAATTACCCATACCCTTCAGTTAGGGGGACAATCCTCAAAGATCGACCTCCGCAAATCCGCATAAATAAAGGCGAAACAAGTGAATTTTAAAAATTAGGGTTGTGGACCCTAAATTTGAAAAATGCTCTGAAAACATAGATGAATAAAGCGTTTTCGGGCGTCCGATTTGGGGGACTGTCCCCATAATTAAAGAGAGGCGCTAGCCATCTTTTTTTTATTTTCGGCTGTTTTTAGCGCGATTAATTGCTTGTATAATTTCGGAATAATTTTTACTGTTGCTTCTTGAATATTTTTTGCTCTTATTTCCGCGCGCAAGATTTTTTTAGGCAGATGAAGATTAATTTCCAAACGGATAACTTCATTTTTAGCGTGTTCGCTATTATAACTTAAATCAACTTCGGCTAAACGGATATTTTTATTATAACGCTCCAATTTATTTATTTTCTGCGCCAAAAATTTTTTCAATTCAGCTGAAATTTTAATATTTTGGATAAAATATTTTATTTCCATAAATTAATTAAATTTAAAATTCAATTCAAATATAGTGTTTCCCCTAAGGGATGAATGTCAATGACTTTTTGAGGCACAGTAATTACCGCTTGCCAAGAATAGCCCAAGGCTTCAAATGTTTCTGGATCAGCAATAGGCATTCTCTTTTCTTGACCAATGACATAAACCGTGGGGTTGTCTACAGATTTTATCAGCACCCCATCTTGCAATTTTAGCGGAGCGCCGATTTCAAACTTTTCTAATTCTTGAGGGTTTACTTTAATAATTTTTTGATAAGGATAATTTGCCTCTAAAATAGTTTTATCAATAATGGCTCGGCGGGTATTATTTTTTACCAGCCAAACGCCGAAAGTTTCCTTGTCTTGTAAGAGAACTTCGTTTATCCACGGGCTTTTAACTGGTTCACCTTCCTCATAAAGGGCTAATAAATTTAAATCCTCTCCATTTAATTTGATAATTTCTTCGGGGTGAAAACCAATCTGGCGAAACATTTCTTCGGAAATTTCTCTTTTCTTTTCATTGTCAATAAGATAAATTTTTCCTTCCGGAGTTTTAAGAAGAGAAAAGTTGGGAAATTTCATAGGTTCGCCCACAGGATATTCTTCCAAAACTTTATAAGAGACAGTATGGACATCGTCAAATCTATATCCTAAAAGAAAAATTGTTTTAGAGGGAAAGCCGTGTCGCTCTTCGTTTTTGATTAGCCAAATTCCCGGTTCTCCTTCAGCTCGCAGGAGAGAACCTTCTTTGAAAATATGTTCTTCGCTAAACCATTTTTGGAAGATTGACCAAAATAATTTGTTTCCTTTAATATGGGGGGTATAATTATAAAGAGCGGCTGTAGCCGCATTTTTAGGAGTAAGATAAGTTTTATCAATATAAGCCGTTCTTCCTTTGCCAATAGGAAATTCCCAAGGATATTCTAAATAATAACGTAAACGCCAAGCAGCGCGGTCAATTTGCCGGGCGAATCCTTTAAATTTTTCTATGGGTCCTCTTCCATCAGGGCAGGCAAAACCGGTTGCCCAATCAAATTGACTTGGCTTTTGGGCTTGTTGAGTAATTAATGTTTGTTCTTTTTGGATAAGAGTAATCAAAACTTGAGGATTAATTTTGTGGCGTTGACTGGCTTCAAAAATTATTTGCCCTGCAGATTTTTCTTTACCATCTATATCCGTTGTCCGATAATTAGCCAAAGCGCCTTTTTGACGAGAAAGAAAATCTTCAATTTCACTTTGGGTCATTGTTTGCCAATTAGTGAAAGTGGCGTCTGAAATAATATAAGAAGGGTCAAAAGGGGCGCCATTATTTGCGCTGTTTGTTTCGTTAGATAGGGCAAAAATTAAATTTGGCAAAACAAGAAACGAAATAACCAGAAAAATTGTTATTTTTTTAATTTTGGTAAAAAAAGTGTCCATTTTCATTTTTTAGTGATTTAAGCCTTTATTGATGCGGGTTTCCGACCTGTGGAAAAAGGGGACTGTCCCCTTTTAGGAGAAGAGGAGTTGGTTTTGTTTTTTGGTAATTTTTATTTTTCCGTTTTTTTTGATTTCTCGGGAAACAATTTTCATTGCCAAGGGGTCAAGAATCTTTTTTTGTATTACCCTCTTTAATGGTCTCGCCCCATAAATAGGATCAAATCCTTCTTCGGCTAATTCTTCTTTAACCGCTTCGTCAATAATTAATTCCAAATTTTGCTCTCTTAATCTTTGTTTTACTTTTTCTAATTGTAAATCAACAATGCGGCTAATATCCTGTTTTTTTAAGACATTAAAAATAATAATTTCATCTATACGGTTCAAAAATTCAGGTTTAAATCTTTCCCGTAGAGCCCCTTCTATTTTTTCTTTCATTTCTTTTTGCGTGCTTTTTTCCTCCCTGTCAGAAACAAATCCCAAAGATGCTTTTTGAGCAAAATCGCGGATGAGTTCACTGCCGATATTAGAGGTCATTATAATAATCGTGTTTTTAAAATTAACTACTCTTCCTTTGGCGTCAGTTAACCGGCCATCATCAAGAACTTGAAGTAAAATATTAAATACTTCCGGGTGCGCTTTTTCAATTTCATCAAAGAGGACAACACTATAAGGGCGATGTCTTACTTGTTCGGTTAATTGCCCTCCTTCTTCATAACCTACATAACCCGGGGGAGAGCCAATCATTTTTGCTACAGTATGGCGTTCAGAATATTCACTCATATCTAATCTTATCATTGCCTCTTCGCTATCAAAAAGAACAAAGGCTAAAGTTTTGGCTAATTCGGTTTTCCCCACGCCGGTTGGTCCCAAAAAAATAAAACTGCCAATAGGTCGATTTTCTTCAGATATCCCGGCTCGTGAGCGGCGAATAGCATTAGCCACTGCCACCACTGCTTCTTTTTGATCTATTAATCGTTTATGAATTTCTTCTTCCAAATTTTTTAATTTAACCATTTCTTCTTGAAGCATTTTTTCTACAGGTATGCCTGTCCAACGGGAAATAATGCGAGCAATATCTTCTTTACCCACTTCCTCTTTAAGAAATCTTTTTTCTTTTTGAACCGCCATTAATTTTTTTTCAATTATTTTTGTTTCTTTCTCTAAATTTGGGATAGCACCATATTTTATTTCCGCTACTTTTTGAAGATTTGCTTCTCTTTCAGCAATCTCTGCTTCAGCTTTTAATCTTTCTATTTCTTGTTTATTTTTTTGAATTTCAGAAATCAAATCACGTTCTGTTTTCCATTGAAGAGTTATTTTTTTAACCTTTTCTTCCGTATCAGCTAATTGTTTTTCAATTTGTTTTAATTTATCAGTTGATTTTTCTTTTTTAAGGGCTTCTTTGGCAATTTGGAGTTGGTGTAGTTTGTCTTTTAACTTTTCTAATTCTTCTGGTTCGGATTCAATATCAATTCGCAAAGCCGAAGCAGCTTCATCTATAAGATCAATAGCTTTATCCGGCAAAAATCTGTCAGGAATATAACGACTAGACAATTTTGCTGCGGCAATTAAAGCTTCATCGGAAATTTTAATTCCATGATACGCTTCGTATTTTTCTGATATTCCCCGCAAAATAGCAATGGTCTCTTCTACTGACGGTTCGCTTACATAAACTTGTTGGAATCTTCGCTCGAGCGCAGCATCGCGTTCAATATAACGTTGGTATTCTTTAAGAGTAGTGGCGCCAATACAATGAAGTTCTCCTCGCGCTAAAGCCGGCTTTAACATATTGGAAGCGTCAATAGCCCCTTCAGCAGCGCCAGCGCCTACTAAAGTATGAAGCTCGTCAATAAAAAGGATATAATTGCCTGTTTGTTTAATTTCTCGAAGTACAGCTTTTAGACGGCTTTCAAACTCACCGCGAAATTTTGTACCAGCCACAAGCGAAGCTAAATCCAACGAGACAAGTTCTTTCCCTTTTATTGATTCCGGAACATTGCCTTCGGCAATTCTTTGAGCTAAACCTTCAACAATAGCCGTTTTCCCTACACCGGCTTCACCAATTAATACCGGATTATTTTTTGTTCTACGAGAAAGAACTTGAATAACACGGCGGATTTCGTTTTCTCTGCCAATAACCGGGTCTATTTTTTCCTGTCGCGCTAATTCTGTTAAATTAAGAGTGTATTTTTCCAATGCTTGATATTTTGCTTCCGGCTCAGGTTCAGTAATTTTTTCCGTGCCTCTAATATCTTTTAAGACAGTCAAAATTTTTTCTCTATCTACGCCCATAGCTGAAAGAATATCTTTTACCGGACCAGGCACATCAATTATCCCCAAAAGCAAATGTTCAGTGGAAATATATTCATCTTTAAGCTGTTTGGCTTCTTCTGATGACTTTAAAAATACCTTTTGCAGATTTTGGCTGATATACATTCCAGCCACACCGCCACCGACAGAAACTTTGGGATTTTTTTCAATTAATTTTTTTAATTCATTATTAAGCTGTTCTAAATTAACTTCTAATTTCTTCAAGACACCGGGGACTACTCCTTCTTCTTGTAAAATTAAAGCCACTAAAAGATGGGCGGTATCAATTTCTTGTCCGCCATATTCTTCGGCTAAATTATGAGCGCTTTGTATTGCCTCTTGCGCCCGCAAAGTAAAATTATCCATAAAAATTAAAAATCAAAAATTTATTTGGGGTCAGACCCCAAAAACCGACCGTTGATAACCCTTTATTGATGCGGGTTTGCGGACGATTTTTCGAAAATGGCACGATTTTGATCAGAATTTGGAATTTAGAATTTAAAATATAAAATTTATTTAATTTTTATCAATTTACATTTTATTATAATCTTTCTTTTTTTCTTGTCAAATTTTTTTATTGTAGTAAAATATAAGCAAGATATTGATTTTTGAATTTTATTTTTTATGCCCATTTCCGCTGCTCAACAATTTTTTTATCTTTCCGCGGGCATAGCCATTATTGTGGTGGCTATTTTACTGGTTGTGCTTTTGGTTTTAGCCATTGTTTTTGCCCGCCGTTTGCTTCGTCTTGTTAGTCATTTTTATGAGACGATTGATAAGATGGGGGAACAAGTTAAAGATATGGGAGAGGGGATTAAAGAAAAACTAGAGTCCTTGTCTTTGGTTAGTATGTTAGCTGAAGCCATTGCCACTTTTCGCCAATTGTTTAAAGAAGGGAAATCTCAAAAGAAAAAATAATTATTTGGGGTCAGACCCCAAAAACCGACCGCTGATAACCCTTTATTGATGCGGGTTTGCGGACGATTTTTCAAAAATGGCACGATTTTGATCAGAATTTGGAATTTAGAATTTAAAATATAAAATTTATTTTATTCTTATCATTTTACATAATGAAGAGAGCCCTTTTATTTAAATCTTTGGCTGAGAAAAAAGTGCAATGTTTAGCTTGTTGCCATTCCTGCGTTTTGTCTTTAAATGAATATGGCATTTGTCGAGTAAGAAAAAACATAAAAGGCATTCTTTATTCTTTGGTTTATGGCAAGGTTTGCGCTTTAGCCATTGATCCCATTGAGAAAAAGCCCCTTTTCCATTTTTTTCCTGGTAGTTCGGCTCTTTCTTTGGCTACAGTTGGCTGTAATTTTTCCTGTCTTCATTGTCAAAATGCGGACATTTCCCAATATCCCAAGGAAAATAATGAAATTATAGGAGAAGATTATTCGCCTAAAAAAATTGTTGATATCGCTAAAAAAGAAAATATTCCAATTATTGCCTACACTTATACTGAACCCACTGTTTTTGGGGAGTACGCTTTAGATATTATGAAGCTGGCTAAAAGAGCCGGCCTTTATAATGTTTGGGTGAGCAATGGTTATTTCAGCCAAAAAACTTTATCGCTGATTGCCCCTTATCTCGATGCTATAAATGTTGACTTAAAATTTTTTGACGATTCTTTGTATCAAAAAATTTGCGGAGCGCATCTTAATCCTATTTTAAAAAATTTACAGGAATTAAAAAAAAGAAAAATTCATTTGGAAATTACCACTTTGGTTATTCCTGATTATACCACTATAAACGACCAACCCCAAAAAATTGCTCAATTCATTGCCCGAAAATTATCTAAAGATACTCCTTGGCATATTACTGCTTTTTATCCGGCTTATAAAATGAAAAATATAAGAAGAACTACCCTTGAAGAACTTTGGAAAATTTATGAAATAGGCAAATCTCAGGGGCTTAAATATATTCATTTGGGAAATATCTGACTAAAAATGATTAAAAATTAAAATTTTTCTTTGAAGTTTTTGCTCTTGCGGAATTTCAAAATTTAAATTTTTTTTATTTTTTTATAATGCCTTCTTTGGAAGAAATTAAAACAATTAAAAAAGCTCAATGGTATTGGGCTCATCGACGGCAATTTCATTATCTTTTTATTGGGGTTTTACTTATTTTAGACCTTGTTCTTTTTGGCATTTATTTTGTCCAAGATAATCGTTATGCTAATTCCGAT
>MWDC01000017.1 GCA_002070355.1 Parcubacteria group bacterium ADurb.Bin159
CTATGCAATTAAAAATTTATCAAGAAAATGCAATAGACGAGTTATTGGGAAAAACCAAACGTCTTTTAGAATTGGGCGGTAATAAAAAATTGGTTTTTAAAGCGTCTACTGGTTCAGGCAAAACAATAATGATGGCGGAAATAATAGTTACGATATTTTTAATAATTTCAATCTTTGTTTTCAAATTTCCTAAAAATTTAAAATTAGGAAAATAAACTTATGTAAAACAAACTAAAACACCTTGAGTTTATTCAGGGGGTTATCAATCGAATGGCTGAAAACGTGTTTTTTCAAGCGTTTAGACAAAAACCATCTTTATACTAATTACAGCGAAATTGATGACGAAGAATACAGCGTGAGCAAAGAAGATAAAAAAGTAAATAAAAAGTTTTATAAAAATTAATTTTTAAAATATGACCACACAACGAGAAAAAATAATTAAAGCCACGAGGGAAATTTTAGAAAATTCGCCAAAAGGAATTCGCTATGCTGATTTAATAAGGAGCATAAGTGAAGCATTACCGGATACAAAAATAAATACGATTCACGGAACTATTTGGGAATTTAAGCAAAAAATTGATAAAGGAGAGATTAAAGACGTAGCAAGACCAGAAAAAGGATTATATATTTTACGGAAATATTTAAAAGAGAAGGAATTTGGTACAACCGAATACGAAGAAGAAGAAACGGAAATCAAGGAAGAAGATTTTTATAAATTATTCGCGCACTATTTGGTAAATGATTTAGAAGAATGCACAAAAGCGGTGTCGTTAGGTGGTAATAGGTTTCAAGATAGGTGGGGTACGCCAGATGTTATTGGGACTTATAGAATTTTGGGAATTGGCCATATTCAGCCGCCGATTGAAGTTATTAGCGCTGAAATAAAAACTGATATAAATCAACTGATTACATCTTTTGGCCAAGCGTGTTCTTATAAACTTTTTAGTCATAAAGTTTATTTAGTCATCCCGAAAGACGCACGAGGAATCGATATTAAAAGAATAGAATCACTGTGTCTTAAGTTTGGTATCGGCTTAATACTTTTTGATAGAACCAATAAAGAAAATCCTGAATTTGAGATATTAACAAGGGCGGTAAAAAGCGAACCAGACTATTTTTATTTAAACAAATATTTACGGCTAATTGAAGATGTAGCAAGTGAATTATTTTAGTTATGCTTTACGAAATTTTTAATGCCAACAAAGAATTTTTCGGGCAGGATTTTTTTGCTTCTCGGCTTGGTGATGAAGTAGTTCAAATTTGAATCCGAAACTCGAGTTGCGGGAATATCAAAAAGAATTTGAGAAAGTTTTAAATCGCCAGTTGAATGTTTTAGAAAATAAATCTGGCTAATTTGTTGATTTATTGTATAATATCAGAGTAAAAATTAAAAATAACGTTATAGAATTATCAGAATTAATTGTTTTAATGGAGAGATTAATAAATAAATTTTGAAATATGAATAAAAAGAATATAGCAATTATTTTTATTTTATTAGTTGCAATATTAATTATCGTGGTTATAACTTTTTCGCATCAACAGGAAAATCCTGTGGCGAGTATTGATGAAAATTATTGTAATCAATACCAGCCCGATTTTTGTCCTGATGGCTGTGTTGTCTGTCCGCCATGTCCTGAATGTAGTTCAATTCAGTGCCGTTTAGCTTCATCGTGTGAGGCAATGAATTTTAACAAAGGTTGGTATCAGTCAATAAAATCAGCTTCTGAGATGCCTATAGGCATGGCTAACCCGGCTTCGGTTTATTGTCGAGAACAAGGGGGAAAATTAGAAATGAGAGGAGATAGTAATAGTGGCTGGTACGGAGTTTGTATTTTTTCTGATGGGAGTGAGTGCGATGAATGGGCATTTTACAGAGGTGAATGTGGCCGAGACCAACAAAATGATTGTGTAAAACGAGGCGCTTATTGCGCTACGGAATGCGAAAAAGAAGATGGCGTTGTTTATTTAAAAGGATGCCCACCGGATCAAATTTGTTGTATGCCAAAAGAGTTGACGCGTTTATCATCGCCTTCTTGCAAAAATTTATGCGGTGATGGAATTTGCCAAGAAATGGTTTGTTTAGCCATTGGCTGTCCTTGTGCTGAAACAGCAAGAAATTGCCCTCAAGATTGCAAATAGATTTATTAATTTTTTAGATGAATCTTTAAAATAGCAGTATAAAAATGTTTATATTTAACAGAATAAAATACAAAAGTTAATTTTTAAATTTTATTTTAATTTAAAAAATGTATTTTGAACAATATACTTTTGAAAGAGAAAGAGCGTATTTACAAGAAAAAGGGGAAAATCTTCAAAAAATTCGACAAGAAGTTGATAAAATTATTGACGCCGAGGGATTGCCAATAGATTCTAATATTAAAGAAACAGTGATTGCATTAATGGCTCTGGATTTTCCTGCCTCTGCTTCTTGTGAAGGACACTTAGAAAAAGAGCACGGCTTTGGCGCACCTTGGGTAGAAATTACTGCTCCGAATCAACCGGAAGAGAGATTTATTGGCGAGAAAGAGGTTTATCAAAGAATTGCCGAAAAATACAAAGTTCCCTTAGAAGACGTAAGACGAGGCAAACATTATAAGGCCTACAAAGAAGCGGTTAATGAGGCCTCAAAAAGCGATGAAACTCCTGAATATAAAAAATGGCGGCAGGAAAATAGAAAATTAATGAAAAGGGCAGAGGAGGTATTAGCCGAGTTCTACAAAAACCGAAAAGTCCCGTCAAATGTTCATTTGGAGATTGAGAAATTTGGAGAAGGCGATTATTTTAGAATTTATAATGGCGGGGAAGATTATAAAGCAGAAAAAAAGGAATTAACAGAAGAACAAATAAAAATAAAAAAAGAGAGATTAAAAGATTGCCAAAAAGAGATGCAAGAATTTGCTGAATTTTTGGAAAAGAAATATTTTGCCAGTTAAAGACAAATAACAAAATATGAACAGACAAGAAGACATTATTTTAAAATTAAAAGAAAGTCGTCTTTTAGGCAAAAGCGGAAGTGATTTCCCTACTGGTTTAAAATGGGAGATGGTTAAAAGGGCTAAAGCAAAAAAGAAATATATTATTTGTAATGCCGCTGAGGGCGAACCAAACGTCTTTAAAGACGGTTTTATTTTAGAAAATTATCCTGATAAAGTTATTGAAGGAATTAAAATTGCTCTTAACACTATAGATAATAGTTTTGCTTATATTTATCTTCGCCAAGATTATTACGAAAAATTTGCCAAAAAATTAAAGAAAATAATCGGGAACCTTCCTATTTGCCTTTTTAAAAAAAGAGGAGGATATTTAGCTGGCGAGGAAACCTCCATTTTAGAATCCATAGAAGGCAGAAATCCGGAGCCGAGAATAAAACCGCCCTTTCCTACTCAATTTGGCTTATGGGGCTATCCTACTTTAATTAATAATGTAGAAACTTTTTATGATGTGGCGAAAATTATCAGAAATGAATACAAAAATACACGTTTTTATTCTCTTAGTGGAGATATAAAAAATAAAGGAGTTTATGAATTGCCGGAAAATTATTTTATCTCTCAAATTTTGAAAGAAACAAACAATTTACCGGATTTTGATTTTTTTGTCCAACGTGGTGGAGGAATAAGTGGCGAGATTTTGCTCCCTTCTGAATTAAATCAACCGACAGGAGGAGCAGGAGCCATTATTATTTTCAATCGCTCTAAAACAGATATTTTTTCTTTAATGGAAAAATGGATTAATTTTTTTCTTAAAGAAAATTGTGATAAATGTACGCCTTGTCGAGAAGGCGTTTTTAGATTGGCGGAAATGATAGAAAAAAAAGAAATTGATAAAGAAGTATTAAAAGATTTATTTTTTGTTTTAGAACAAAGCAGTTTTTGCGCTTTAGGCAAAAGTGTGGTTCCTTTGTTTAGCAGTTTAATAAATAAATTAGAATGAATAAAAATAAAAAAATTCAAATACAGATAAATAATAAAAATATTAATGGCCAAGAGGGAGAGACAATTTTAGAAGTGGCTAAAAAAAATAAAATAGAAATTCCTGCTCTTTGTTTTCACCCGGATTTAAGTATAAAAGCAAATTGCCGATTATGTTTAGTGGAGATAAAAGGAAAAAATGGGTTATATCCTGCTTGCTTTACTAAAATAGAGCCGGGAATGAAAATTATTACCAATTCAGCAAAAATCAATAAAGCTAGAAAAATTAATTTAGAATTAATTTTTTCTCAGCATTGCGAAGAATGTTATGATTGCGTCTGGGGTTTTGATTGTTTGCTTCTTAAATTAGCTAAAAAATACAAGGTTAAAATTACTAGATTCCCTGACAGAAAAAAGGGCTATCCTCTTTATCAATTCGGCCCGGCGTTAATTTTTGATAGTTCTAAATGTATTGATTGCCGAAATTGTGTTGATGTTTGTCAAAAACAAGGTATAGAATTTTTAAAAACAAAAGAAAAAGGGCACCTTTTTCAAGTAATTCCTTCAGAAGATAAAAATAAAGATTGTGTTTATTGTGGGCAATGTATTACTCATTGTCCAGCAGGCGCTTTTGAAGCAGTGGGAGAATTCGAAGAAGTGGAAACACCTTTATTAGATAAAAATAAAGTTGTGGTTTTAGAGTTTGCGCCGTCAATTAGGGTGAGTATTGGCGAAGAATTTAATTTGCCTCTTGGCTCTGACACCACAGGAAAGTTAGTGGCTGGAATTAAAAAGCTGGGAGTAAATAAAGTTTTTGATGTAAGCGTTGGCGCTGATTTTACCACTGTGGAAGAAGCAAAAGAATTAAGAGAAAGACTGGAAAGTGGAAAAAATTTGCCGATGCTTACTTCTTGTTGCCCTTCTTGGGTAAAGTTTGTTGAGTTTTATCATCCGGAATTTATTTCTCATTTGACATTAGTAAGGTCTCCTCATATTATTTTAGGCGGGTTGATTAAAACATTTTGGGCAAAAAAAGAAAATATTGACCCTAAAAAAATTGTTGTTGTCTCAGTAATGCCTTGCGTGGCTAAAAAATATGAAATAGAAAGGGAAGAATTAAAAATTAAGGGATTAAAGCCTGTTGATTATGTTTTAACTACTCGAGAATTGGCTTATCTTTTCATTAAACATAAAATTGATTTAAAAAAGATTAAACCACAAAAACCGGACGCTCCCTGGGGAGTTCCCAGCGGAGCCGGTGTAATTTACGGAGCCAGCGGCGGGGTGATGGAGTCAGCCCTGAAAACTCTTTATCAGCAATTAACTCAAAGAAAATTATCAAATATAAAATTTAAAAAAATAAAAGGGATAGAAGGAGCTAAAAAAGCAAAGATTGAGATTAACAACAGAATTATTAACATTGCCGTGGTTAATGGTTTAGGAAACGCAAAAAAATTTTTAGAAGAAATAAAAAATAATCCTAAATTATACGATTATGTAGAAATAATGGCTTGTCCTGGCGGATGTATCGGCGGCGGCGGACAACCTTTGTCTACTGATATGGCAATTAGACAAAAAAGAGCTAATAGTCTTTATCAAGTTAGCAGAAAAAAAGAAATTAAATTAGCTCATAAAAATCCCATAGTTGAAGAAGTTTATCAAAAATTTTTCACTTCAAAAGAGAAAATTCATTCTATTTGCCATACTAAATATCATTCTAAAAAAAGAGATTAAATTTTATAAACAATTATAGTAAATAAAATTTTGAAAAAATGATTAAAAGAAAAGAAAAAAGATTTTGTCCGGATTGCGGTTTACCGGCTATTTTTCATTTTTGGACATGGATAGAAGGATTGATAGAACGTTTAATACCGAATAAATTTTCCAATTTTGTTCCTAAAAAAATTGAATTATGGATGGAGGACTTAGTAGAAAAATTGTTTATTTCTCTTCATATCATCACTCTTAAAGACGATTTCAGTTTAAAGGACATTGATTTCCGCTCTGCTTGTTTTATAGAAGAAGCTAGAAAACAGGGAATAAAAGTTAAAGCAATGAAAGGTCCTTTTGGTTATATGAACCACTTTCAAATGCAACTGGGGAAGAAAAAATTTTCTTTTGAGGGTTTGCCTATTGCTGATTTTTTGAGCAAAAAAAACATTGAGCTTATTGATGATAAAAATTGGGTAAAGAAAAAATTAAAAAAAGAGGGGTTTCCCTTTGTTCCCGGAAGAGCATTTTGGTTTTGGGAGAAAGAAAAAGCTAAAAAATGGGCAATAAAAAAAATAGGATTTCCTTTAGTTGTTAAACCGCAAGCAGGTTCTTTCAGTAGACATATTACTACCAATATAAAATCAGAAGAAGAGCTTAATAAGGCTATTAATAAAGCTATTAAATACTCCCCTACTTTCATAGTAGAGGAATTTATGGCTAATACCGATGTTTATCGAGCTACAGTGATTGATTTTAAATTAAAGGGCTGCGCTGAAAGAATTGCGGCGAATGTAAAGGGAGATGGCCTTCATTCTATTTCAGAATTAATTGAGATTAAAAATAAACATCCTTACCGTGGAACGGCTCGAGGCAATGAGTCCCCTCTTTGCAAGATAATCGTGAGCAAAACTACTGAGAAATTATTAAAAGAGAAAAATTATAGTTTAGATTCTATCCCATCTAAAGGAGAGATAGTTTATTTAGAAGAAAATCCTTTTGTTAGATTGGGTGCTGACGTTATTGAAGTATTAGATAAAACGCATCCAGATAATATCAAACTTTTTCAAGATATAGCTAAATTTTTTGAGGCAAGAGTAGTGGGTATTGATTTTTTAGCTGAAGATATTGCTTTATCTTGGAAAAAACAAAAATGTGCTGTTTTGGAATTAAATAGTTTGCCTTGTATTGAGATTCATCAATTTCCTTCTTCGGGAAAACCGCAAAATATAGCCGCGGCTTTGGTTCAAATGGTTTTTAAATATTATTTATGACCATTATTTCAATAATAATTTTTTTATTTTTAGGAATTGTTTTACTTTTTTATTTTTTAATGAGTATAGATTCTTTATTCGGCTATTGCGACTTGCCTACCACTAAACGAGCGACTAAGCAAGTTTTAGAAATAATTTCTGAATATAAAAAACAATCCGGAATTTTTTATGATTTAGGTTGTGCGAAAGGAGAATTAGCCATAGCCGTTAAAAAACGCTTTCCGCAATTAACTGTTTATGGTATAGAAAAAAACGGTTTAAGAATTTTAAGAGCCAGATTAAAAGCATTTTTTTTAAGAAAAAAAATATTTTTTCAAAAAAAGAGCATACTTGACGTAGATTTAAGAAATGCGGATATTGTTTACATTTATCTTAAACAAAGCTCAATGAATGAGATTGGGAAAAAACTGGAAAAAGAATTAAAAGATGGCGCTTTAGTAATTACCAACACTACTTTTTTTCCTGACTGGCAACCAATTAAAACTTATATCACTTATCCCAAACAGCCGAGATTTGAAAAGATTTTTGTTTATATTTATGAAAAATCTTTCTCAAAAAATTAATTTTAATTTTATCATTCAGCTTATTGGCCGAATAGTAAGCGTTATCTTAGGAGTAATTATTGTCGGTTTGATAATGCGCTATTTAGCGCCGGAAGAATACGGTTATTATTCAATTGCTTTGGCTTATTTGCAAATTTTTGGCATTATTGCCGACTTCGGTATTTATCTTTTGAGTTTAGATTATTTGGGGGAAATAGATAAAGAACCAGATATAATTATTCGCAAAAAAAAATCTTTTAGTTTTTTTGAAAAAATTTTTACCCTACGTTTTTTTTCTGCTTTTTTCTTTTACGGATTAAGCGCTATTTTAGTTTTTATTTTTCCTTGGCCAATAATTGTTAAATTAGCCGTTTTGATTCTTAGTTTATCTTTTTTCTTTTTAACCTTAACCCAAACCCTTTCTGCTTATTGGCAAAAACAATTTAATGCCATTCTTTTGGCTATAGGCGAAATTATTGGTAAAATTATTCTTTTTTTTATTATTATTTTTTTAATTCATCGCCAAGCATCTTTTTATTGGACAATGGCCGCATTTGTCTTTGGAAGTTTTAGCCAATTTTTAATTTTGATTTTGCCCCTTTTAGCCAAAAAATTTCATTTTTCTTTTGATATCCCTCTTTTTAAAGAAATTATTAATCGCGCTTGGCCTATTGGTTTGGCGATTATATTAAATACCTTATATTTTAAAGCCGATACCTTAATTTTATCTTTCTATCAACCGCCAATAGATGTTGGTTTATATGGGGCTACTTATAGAATTTTAGAAGTTATTATTACTCTCCCCCCTCTTTTTCTTGGTCTTGTTTTGCCCAAAATAGCCGAATTCAGAGCAAAAAATAATTTAGAAGGATTTAAAAAAACCTTACAAAAGAGTTTTGATTTTTTGTCTTTAATTGCCTTGCCTATAGTTATAGGCACGCAGATTTTAGGAGAGAAAATTATGGTTTTAATTGGTGGAGAAAATTTTGCTGCATCAGGAAATATTTTAAGAATAGTTATTTTAGCTAGCGGGGTTTTATTTATCGCCGAGCTTTTTAAACAATTAGTGATTGTCTTGAAAGAAGAAAAAAATATTCTTAAATTTTATTTGATAACTACCATTTTTGCCCTTATAAGTTATTTTATTTTAATTCCCCGTTTTTCTTATTGGGGAGCAGCTTGGGCAACTGTGGCAAGCGAAAGTTTGATGTTTATTTTTCTTTTATTTTTTATCAAAAAGAAAATTAATTTTTTGCCTAATTTAAATTTTTTGTTAAAATCTTTTCTATCTTGTTTGGTTATGTTTATATTTTTAAAATTAGCCTATAATTTAAATATATTCGTCTTAATAATATCAGGAGCAATGATTTATTTTCTCTCTCTTTATTTATTGAAAGTAATGAACAGAGCAGATAGAGAATTTCGTGTTTAGAATTTAATTTACTTTTGACATTTGATATAATTTTAATGCGTATAGGAATTGATGCGCGTTTTTATGGCAAAGAAGGAAAGGGAATAGGCCGATATACAGCAAAATTGATTAAATATTTAGAAGAGGTTGATCAAAAGAACGATTATTTTATTTTTTTGCGCAGAAACAATTTTGACTTATATAAACCGAGACATTCTAATTTTAAGAAGGTTTTAGCGGATATTTCTTGGTATTCTTTTAAAGAACAGATTGTTTTTCCTTTTATTTTGAAAAAATACCACCTTGATTTAGTTCATTTTCTTCATTTTAATGTTCCTTTGATTTGGCGGAGAAAATTTATAGTGACCATTCATGATTTGATTCATAGCCATACCGGTCAACAGGGTTCTACTCGTTCAGCTGGGATATATTTTTTCAAAAAAATTGCCTATCAATTAGTTATTAAACATGCTTTAAGGAATTCATCTAAAATTATTGCTGTTTCTTTTGCCACTAAAGAAGAAATAAAAATACAATTTAATATTGAAGATAGCAAAATTCAAGTTATTTATGAGGGTGTAGAAGAAATAGCGGAAAAAGAAAAACCAATTGAAGAAGTTAAAAAGCCTTTTCTTTTATATATAGGCAATGCTTATCCTCATAAAAATTTGAGGCGGTTGATAGAGGCTTTTAAGCTTATTCGAGAAAAAGAAAGAAAAATTTCTTTGGTTTTAGTGGGTAAAATTGATTATTTTTATCAAAATTGGCAAAAAATTGCTTTTGAGCAAAAAATTAAAGATATAGTATTTCTCGGACAAAGAGAAGACGAAGAAATAAAATGGCTTTATAAGAATAGTTTAGCTTATATTTGCCCTTCTTGGGAAGAAGGATT
>MWDC01000018.1 GCA_002070355.1 Parcubacteria group bacterium ADurb.Bin159
TCTACTGGAGCCACGCGGGGCAATGGTTTAATCGGCGAAGACGTAACAGCTAATATAAAAACAATTGAGGCAATTCCTTTAAAATTAAATTCTCCTGTTGACGTAGAAGTTAGAGGAGAAATTTTTATGAGAAAATTTGATTTTGAAAAATTAAACAAAAAGCAAGAAAAAAATGGTTTGCCTCTTTTCGCTAATCCCCGCAATATTGCTGCTGGTTCTATCCGCCAACTTGATCCAAAAATAACCGCTTCTCGCAAATTAGATTGTTTTGTTTTTGAAATATTAACCGATTTAGGGCAAAAAACTCATCAAGAAGTTCACAAAATACTTAAAGATTTGGGATTCAAAACTGACCCGGAGACAAAATTAGCTAAAAATTTGGAAGAAGTTGAGGCCTTTCACCAATATCAGGAGAAAAAAAGGAATATGGCTCCCTTTTGGTATGATGGCATAGTGGTGGTGGTTAATGATGTTAATTTAGAAAAACAAGCGGGAGTTGTTGGCAAATCCCCGCGTTGGATGAGAGCTTATAAATTTCAAGCAGAACAAGCCACAACAAAAATTAAAGATATTATTTTACAAGTTGGCCGTACAGGGACAATAACGCCAGTGGCTATATTAGAACCAGTTATGGTTATGGGCTCAAAAGTGAGCCGAGCTACTTTACATAATGAAGACGAGATTAAAAGATTGGACGCTCGGATTGGTGATACGGTTATTGTGCAAAAATCAGGCGATGTCATTCCGGATATTGTTAAAGTCATTAAAGAATTGCGCACCGGCAAGGAGAAAAAATTTAAAATGCCTAATAAATGTCCGGTTTGCGGAGGAGAAATTAAAAGAGAAAAAGGAGGAGTAGCTTGGCGGTGTTTGAATAAAAATTGTTTTGCTAAAAATTATCAAAAGTTAGTTTATTTCGCCTCAAAAAAATGTTTTGACATTGAGCATTTAGGACCAAAAATTATTGAACAATTAATTCAAAGTGGTTTAATTAAAGATGGAGCAGATATTTTTAGTTTAACTGCTGGTGATTTGGAACCATTAGAACGATTTGCTGAAAAATCGGCGAATAATTTAGCAGAAAGCATTAAGAATAGTAAAAAAATAATTTTGCCTTGTTTGATTACTGCTTTAAGCATTCCAGGTGTGGGAGAAGAGACAGCGCAAGATATAGCCAAATTTTTAAAAAAACAAGGAGTGAAGACAATTGATGATTTAATAAAAAAGGGCCCGGAAATTTCTAAGGAGGAGTGGCAAAACATTCCTAATATTGGGCCAGTAGTGGCGATGTCTTTATTTTCTTGGTTTAAAGATAAAGAAAATATTTTGTTTTTGAAAAAATTAAAAGAAAACGGCGTAAAAATAGAAGAAGAAAAAATCCCTCAAGGAAAATTGCCGTTTTTAGGTTTAACTTTTATCTTCACCGGAGAAATGAAAAATTTAACCCGGCAGGAAGCAAAAGAAAAGGTCCGTTTATTAGGAGGAAACGTTTCAGAGAGCATTTCTCGAAAAACAAATTATCTAGTCGTGGGTGAAAATCCAGGAGAGAAATTAGCTCAAGCAAAGAAATTAAAAATAAAAACGATTTCCGAACAAGAATTTTTTGATTTACTGACTTGATGACTTAAGGGTGGAACCCTTAAACGGCGCTCAAATACTAACGATTCAAGGGTTCCACCCTTAAGTGGTAAATAAATATGAAAATAAAAACCAATAAAATTATTCGTTATTTTATTTTGAGCGATTTTGTTTTTTGGACAGGTTGGGGGTTGATTAATCCCATATTCGCTATTTTTATTGTAGATAAAATTGAAGGAGGTAGTCCTATGGTAGTGGGAATAGCCACGGCTGTTTTTTGGATAGTTAAATCAATTTTAAGAATTCCCATTGGTATGTTTTTAGACAAATGTCCTTCAGAAAAAGATGATTATTTAGCCGCTGTGCTTGGACTTTTTATTACCTCGCTTGTTCCTTTTGGTTTTATTTTTGCTAAAGATCCGTTTGATATTTATCTTTTGGAAGTGTTTGAAGGAGCAGGCACGGCTTTAAATTTAGCCGGTTGGACACCAATTTTTACTCGCCATATTGATAAAGGAAAAGAATCAACTGAATGGGGCATTGACACTACGGCTATTGGCATAGGCACGGCTGTGGCAGGAGTGGTTGGCGGTTGGGCTATTGGGCAATTTGGTTTTACTCCGGTTTTTATCGTTGTAGGAATTTTAGGTTTAACAGGCACGGCTTTACTTTTAGTTTTACGGAAGCAAATAAAAGGCGCTTTTGATTATAAATCAATACAATTTTCTCCAAAAGATAATTTTACTTCTTAATTAAAATATGATTTCCAAAGAACAAATTAAAAATTTAGCCAAATTAGAAAGAATAGAATTAACCGAAGAAGAGGCGAATCGTTTTCGCCTTCAAATTAATAAAGTTTTGGCTTACGTCAAACAATTAGAACGAGTTAAATTTAAAGAAAATTTTTTGCCAAAACAAAAAGCAAAAAATATTTGGCGAGAAGACGAAACATTAGAAATAAGCAAAGAAGAAAGAGAGGAATTATTAAATTCGAGTTCTTGGCGTGAAGGAGATTTAATAAAAATCCCCGGAGTTTTTAAAAAAAATTAAAACTCCCGCCTGCTCGCTGTTTTTAATTTTTTATTTTTTATGTTGTCTATTGAAGAAACAAAAAAAAATTTATTAGAAGGACGAACGTGTAGTTTAGATTTAGTGCGTGAATGTTTGAAAAATATAAAAGAAAAAAATAAAGACATTAACGCTTTTTTATCCATAAACCCAAAAGCTGAAGAAGAGGCAAAAGAAATTGATAAAAAAATAAAGCAAACCAAAAAATTACCTGGTTTATTAGCCGGCATTCCTTTAGCCATTAAAGACAATATTTTAGTTAAAGGAATGAAAGCGACAGCAGGTTCAAAAATGCTCAAAAATTATTTTCCTCCTTATGAATCCACGGTAGTAAAAAAGTTACGGGAGGCAGGAGCGATTATTTTAGGCAAAACCAATTTAGATGAATTTGCTATGGGTTCTTCAACAGAGAATTCTTATTTTGGTCCAACTAAAAATCCCTATGATTTAACTCGTGTAGCAGGAGGAAGTTCTGGCGGGTCAGCCGCAGCAGTGGCGAGTGAAATGTGTTTTGGCGCCCTTGGTTCAGACACGGGCGGTTCTATTAGACAACCGGCGAGTTTTTGCGGTGTTTGGGGATTGAAACCAACTTATGGCAGGGTCTCCCGTTTTGGTCTTATAGCTATGGCTTCTTCTTTGGACCAAATTGGGCCTTTGGCAAAAAATGTTGACGACTTAGCTTTACTTTTAAAGGTTATTGAAGGCAAAGATGAAAAAGATTCAACAAGCGAAGAAGTCCCCCCCCTAAAAATACCCAAAGAAATTAATTTATCAAAAATTAAAATTGGTTTTTCTAAAGAATTTTTTAATTCCGGTTTAGATAAAAATATCAAAAAAAATATTTTTGAAGTTTTAGATAAAATAAAAAAACAAGGGGCAGAGATAGAAGAAATAAATTTACCCTATTGCCAATATGCTTTATCCTGTTATTATTTAATTATGTCGGCTGAGGCATCTTCTAACTTGGCTCGCTATGATGGTTTTCGATATGGAGGAACGGAAGAAATAAATTTAAAAGATGATTTATTAAAAGTTTATACCAAAACAAGAACAAAGTGTTTTGGCGATGAAGTGAAGCGTCGGCTGATAATGGGAACATTTGTTTTATCTAGCGGTTTTCAAGAAAAATATTATTTATTAGCGCAAAAAGTGAGAGATGCCATAAGACAAGATTTTGAAAATGCTTTTAAAAAAGTAGATTTTATTTTAACTCCAACCACTCCTCAGCCGGCTTTTAAAATTGGCGAAAAAATTTCTGATCCCTTGACGATGTATTTAGGAGATATTTATACTGTTCCGGTGAATTTAGCAGGAATGCCGGCTTTAAGTATGCCCGTTGGTAAAATTAAAAATTTGCCTGTCGGTTTGCAAATCATCGGTGGTTATTTTAAAGAAAATGAAATTTTATCTTTTGCTAAAAGCTTGACAAAATTATTTTAATTAGTTAAACTTACTATCAATAAAAAAAAATAATGCCTCAAGAAAAAAAAAGAGAAACATCAAAGGATTTTTTAATAAGTACCGGCAAAGTGGAGGAGCTACTTCCTAATGCCACTTTCAGGGTAAGATTAGAGAATGGAAATTTGATTTTGGCTCATTTATCAGGTAAAATGAGATTGCATCAAATAAGGATTGCCATTGGCGATGAAGTCAGAATAGAAATGAGCCCCTATGATTTAACCAAAGGACGAATTATCTACCGTTTCTAAAAGGGGACAGTCCCCTTTTCCCAACCTTCGCAAACCCATATCAATAAAGGGTTATCTCCTCAAAAAAACAAATTTGACACTTTTTTGACCAAATTATTTTTTTGCCATTTTGTTATGAAAGTAAAATCTTCTGTAAAGAAAATTTGTCAGCATTGTAAAGTTGTCCGAAGAAAAGGGCGAGTTTATATAATTTGTAAAAAAAATCCTAAACATAAGCAAAGACAGGGCTAAAAATTAAATTTTTAAAAGTCCTGGTTTCGCGGAATTTCAAAAGGCAAAATTATAATGATTCTCTTACGAAAATTTTTAATAATAAAATCTTACCAAGCGGGATACTTAAATTTTGTGTTTTGAGATTTGAATATTGATTTATTTATGGCTCGAATAGCAGGTATAAATTTACCCCCCAAAAAACAAATAGAAATAGGCCTTACCTATATTTTTGGTATTGGCCGGCCGCGAGCAAAAGATATTTTAAAAAAAGCCGGGATTAATCCTTTAAAAAAAGTAGGAGATTTAACTGACAGCGAAGTAGAAAAATTAAGAACAATTATTGAGGGGAGATTTAAGGTAGAAGGAGCATTAAGAGCGGAAATAATGACGAACATAAAACGGCTAAAAGACATTGGTTCTTATCGAGGCATACGGCATGCTAAACATTTACCAGCGCGAGGGCAAAGGACAAGAGTTAATACTCGCACAGTGAGAGGCAATGTCCGTCATTCTGTGGGTAGTGGCCGTAAGCCCCCTGCTCAAAAAACATAAGCTAAATTAAAAAAATCACTTTATTATATGAGTAGAAAAAGAAGAAAACAAAAACAAATACAAAAAAGAGCTACCAGAGCGGCAGCGCAAAAAAAATTTGCCAAAAAACCAGAAGTTAAGAAAAAAATAGTTAAAACAATTTCTTCTGGCCGCGTTTACATTAAAGCAACTTTTAATAATACAATTGTAACCTTTACTGATAATAGTGGAAATGTTTTGGCTTCAGCTAGCGCTGGCCAGTGTGGTTTTCGTGGCCCTAAAAAAGTAACTCCGTATGCAGCTAATATTATTGTTAAAGAAGCGGCTTCGAGAGTGGAACCTTACGGGCTTAAAAATGTGGATATTTTTGTCAAAGGAGTGGGTTCGGGCAGAGATGCGGCTATCCGTGCTATTTATGCTCAACGGATGAATATACTCTCTATCAAAGATATTACTCCTATTCCTCACGATGGTTGTCGTCCCCCCAAACCCAGAAGAGTGTGATAAAATTTTTTATTATGTCTCGTGACCTTTCCCCAAAATGTAAATTATGCCGCCGAGAAGGCAAAAAACTCTTTTTAAAAGGGGAGCGTTGTTATACGCCAAAATGTGCTTTAAACAAGCGAAAATATCCCCCGGGAGTTCATGGAGCAAAAGGACGTCCTCGTCTTTCTGAATATGGTTTGGAGCTTAGAACCAAACAACAATTAAAAAGAAGTTATAGAATAACTGAAACACAATTAAAAAATTCTTTCAAAAAAGCAGATAGAAAACAAGGCGACACGAGTGAAAACCTTATTCGCTTATTGGAAAAACGTTTAGATAATGTGATTTGGCGAGCAGGATTTGCTGTTTCACGAGATTCTTCCCGACAGATGATTAATCATGGAAATGTTTTAGTTAATAATCGGCGAATAGATATACCTTCTTATCAAGTGAAAATTGGCGATGAGATAAAAATTAAGCCAAAGATGATTCCCAAAATCAAAGAAATAATAGCCCATCCTTGGGGCGAGACGAAGCAATCAAGTTGGTTTTCAATTGATAAAGAAAATTTAGCCGTAAAAATTTTAACTGAACCAAAAGCTGAAGACTTACCTAAAGATATTGATTTACGTTTAATTGTTCAATTTTATAGCAAGTAAAGTGCTTTGTTGAAATTTCGTTTAGATTTTAGTGTTTATTTTTTTAATTTTGAAAGCGTGAAATGTAATTAATATTTATAATATAATTATGAACAAAGAAAACATTTTTTTACCAGAAAAAATTGAATACATTGAGGAGGGGCCAAATAAAGGACGTTTTATTATTGAACCTTGTTTTCCAGGATATGGAACAACCTGGGGAAATACTTTGCGTCGAGTATTAATGTCTTCACTCAAGGGAGGGGCAGTTGATAGAGTGGCTATTAAGGGAGTGCGCTATGAATTTGCCGGTTATCCCGGGGCAAAAGAAGATGTCTTGCAAATTATTTTAAATTTAAAAAAATTGCGATTTAAAATGTTCACTGACGAAACAGTGCAGCTTTCTCTTAAAGCAAAAGGCGTGGGAGATGTTTTGGGGAAGGACATAGAAAAATCAGCTGAAGCAATAGTAGCTAATCCAGAACAAAAGCTTGCTTTTTTAAGCGATAAAAACGCTTCTTTAGAAATGCAGATATGGGTGAAATCAGGTTATGGATGGGTGCCCTCAGAAGAAAAATCAAGAGAAGGATTAGAAGTGGGCACTTTAGTTATTGACTCGCAATTTAGCCCTGTGGTTGAAGTTTCTAGTAAAATAGAAAATATAAGAGTAGGGAAAAGAACAGATTTTGAAAGATTAATTTTATCTTTAGAAACTGACGGGACTTGTACTCCGCCAGAAGCATTTGTTAAAGCAGCCAAATTAATAGAAGAGCAGTTTAATTTTATTGGCTCTAAAATTGAGGAAGAATTAAAAGAACAAAGTAAACCTAAAGTATTAAAAAAAGAAGTAAAAAAGAGTAAAGAAAAAGCAGTAAAAAAAACAGCGAAAAAAACAGTAAAAAAACCGACAAAAAAGTAAAACTATGCGTCATAGAAAAGAGAAAAAAATTTTATCACGAAAAACTGGCCCAAGAAAAGCCTTAAAACGCGGATTAGCGGTTAATTTAATTTTGTATGAAAGAATACAAACAACCGAAGCCAAAGCAAAAGTTTTAAGGCCTTTTATTGAAAAAATAATTAGTTTAGGCAAGGGAGGAGATTTGGCAGCGAGAAGAAAAGTAATGAGTCTTATAGGAAATAGGGCAGCAACTAAAAAACTTATAGAAGAAATTGCCCCGCGTTATAAAGAAAGAAAGGGAGGATATACTCGGATTATTAAAACAGGTGTGAGAAAAGGAGACAACGCCAAAATGGCTTTAATTGAATTTGTTTAATTATGAAAACATATTATATTGATGCAGAAGGAAAAATTTTAGGGAGATTAGCTTCTCGGATAGCGGTTATTTTAATAGGAAAAAATAAAGTTGGTTATGTCCCTTATTTAGATAAGGGAGATGCTGTAGTGGTAAAAAATGCAGATAAAATTAAGGTAACCGGAAAAAAGATGAAAGATAAAAAATATTATCATTACAGCGGCTACCCAGGAGGGATGAAAGAAAGAACATTAGAAGAGCAATTTAAAAAAAGCCCCACAGAAGTTTTAAGAAAAGCGGTTTATAATATGTTGCCTAAAAATAAATTAAGGAAATCAATGATGAGCCGTCTCCATTTCCAATAAAAAGGGGACAGTCCCCTTTTCTTAACCTTCTAAACCCTTTTATTGATGCGGATTTTCAGGGCAAATTTCAAATTTGACACGATTTCGTCCAAAATAAAAAAAATGAGATTTTCCTCATTTTTTTATTTTGAAAATATGGCAGGAATGGGAGTTGAACCCATCACGAATCGCTTATGAGACGACTCTCGGCGCCGGCCAAATCCTGCCATGGTGGCGGGGGGTGGATTCGAACCACCGACCTCTAGGTTATGGGCCTAGCGAGCTGCCCCTGCTCTACCCCGCGATAAATTTTTATAAAAAAATGTAAATTTTTGTAAATGTTTAATAAAGTATAACAAAAAAAAATTTTTTGTCTATAACAAAAAAATTTTTTATCTTGTTTTTTCTCTTAATTTTGCTAATATATAATATTTATGGCAGAAACAAATTCAAATGTTTTTCTTTCTATTCACGCTGGAGTCGGAGGAGTTGATGCCCAAGATTGGGCGCAAATGCTTTCTCGAATGTATATTAGATTTTGTCAAAAAAAATCTTGGAAAGTAGATGTTGTTGATGAGTCAAAAGGCAACGAAGGCGGTATTAAAAGCATAACCTTGGAAATAAAAGGAAACGGGTCTTATGAATTTTTGAAAAGAGAAAATGGTGTTCATCGTTTGGTTAGAATTTCTCCTTTTGATGCCAGCAAAATGAGGCATACTTCTTTTGCTCAGGTAGAAGTTATACCCGAGATTCTTGCTGCAGAAATTAAAATAAAACCCGAAGATTTAAAAATAGAGACATTTCGCGCTCGAGGTCATGGTGGGCAAAATGTTCAGAAATTAGAAACAGCCGTTCGTCTTACTCATTTGCCCACTCAAATAACCGTGAAAGTTGAATCAGAGAGAAGCCAATATCAAAACAAAGAAACAGCCCTGAAAATTCTTTACGCTAAACTTTCCGTTTTAGAAGAAGAAAAAAGAAAAAAAACTTTGTCTCAAATTAAAGGGCCGCATCGGGAAATTGGCTGGGGGAATCAAGTTCGTTCTTACGTTCTCCACCCTTATAAAATGGTGAAGGACCATAAAACAGGAAAAAAAATTCAAGATGTGGAAGCCGTGCTTGATGGAGATTTAGAAAAAATATAAAATTATTTTATGCTTTCTACTTCTAAAAATACATTATATCTTCTTATCGGTTATACTTACCAAAAAATTGCTTCGCTTGTTTATTTTATTTTTTTAGCCCGTTATTTAGGAGTGGAAAATTTCGGCAAATATAATTTTGCCATATCTTTTACCTCCCTTTTTATTATTATTGTTGATTTTGCTTTTACTTTAGTTCTTACCCGTGAGATAGCCAGAGATAAAGAAAAAATAAAATCATATTTAGGCAATGTCCTTTTTTTCAAAATTATCGCTGCTGTTTTTTCTGTTTTTTTAATTTTTGTTCTTTCCAAAATTTTAAATTTTCCTTCGGATACCACTAAATTGATTTATCTATCTATACTTGTGGTTATTTTGGATTCATTCGCTAATAGTTTTTATGGCGCTTTTCGGGGAATAATGGATATGCGTTTTGAAAGTTTGGGGCTTATACTTCATAAAACTACTATGGTTTTGATGGGTTTTATTTTTATGAAAATGAATTTATCTTTGGTCTTTATGATGTTGCCAATGGTTTTAGGAAGTGTTGTTTATTTTTTGAATGCCCTTATTTTTTTTCGTCAAAAACTTGGTTTTTGGCCAAAACCTGTTTTTGAAAGTAAAACTTTCAAATTTTTATTTAATTTAATGCTGCCATTTTTTGGAGCAACGGTTTT
>MWDC01000019.1 GCA_002070355.1 Parcubacteria group bacterium ADurb.Bin159
AAATCTTTACGCCTTTGGCAGGAGGATTCTTCCGGGAAAGAATCTCTTGTTTCCACTCTTTTCTCCCCTGCTCCGGGAATGAAACAAATCTTGCTTTGGCCTAAATCAAATCCGGGAGAATATAATTTTTGGGCAGAAGGGGAAACAGAAAAAGGAGAAATAATTAGTTCGGAAAAAATAAAAATTACTATCTATTAAAAATTCAAAATTCTCTTCTTTTTTTTGTATTCTGTATTCCGAATTTTATATTCTAAATTCTGATCAAAATCGTGCCAAATTTAAAAATTCGCTTGTTTCGCCTTTATTGATGCGGGTTTGCGAAGGTTGATTTTTGGGGTCTGACCCCATTAAAATTATGATTTCTCTGCAAACAAAATTATCTGATTTATCCGGTATTGGACCAACGCGGCTAAAAGCTTTTCAAAAATTAGGCCTTCAAACAGTTGAAGACCTAATTTATCATTTTCCGCGATATTTTGAAAATTGGGGAAGACCTATCACCATTAGCCAGCTTAAGAGCAAGGGCAAAGGCGTCATAAAAGTAAAAGTTATTTTAGTTCATCAGAGAAAAACGTTTAAGAAAAAAATGTTTTTAACCGAAGCTATTGTTTCTGATAACAAAGATTCTTTAAAAGTAATTTGGTTCAATCAGCCGTTTCTTAAAAAAATTTTGGAAAATAAGGAAATATATTTAGCGGGGAAAATAACTTCTGATCCTTCTTATGGATTATCTTTAATAAATCCTGTTTGGGAGAAAATAAACCCTTACCCTATTCATACTACCGGTCTTGTGCCGGTTTATCCCTTAACTTCAAAATTAACTCAAAAGCAAATACGCAGTTTTATCTGGCTAATTTTTAAAAAAAATTCTTATTTTAAAGATTGGCTACCGGATGAAATTAAAAAAGAGCAAAATTTAATAGATTTTGATTGGGCAATAAGACAAATCCATTTCCCTTCTTCTCTCGATAATTTTAAAAAAGCGAAAAAAAGATTAGAATTTGACGAATTATTTCTTCTAACTTTAGCTAATAGAATTGTGAGGCAAACTCTTAAAAACAAAAACGCTCCTTCAATAACATTTAACAGCGAATTAACCAATAAATTTTTAAAAACTCTTCCTTTTAAATTAACCCCTTCTCAAAAAAAGGAAAGTTGGCGAATTATAAAAGATATAGAAAAACCTCATCCTATGAATCGCCTTCTTTGCGGAGATGTAGGTAGTGGAAAAACAATCGTAGCCATTTTGTCTATTTTAAACTGCCTTAATAATAATTACCAAGCTGTTTATATGGCTCCCACAGAAATTTTGGCTTTTCAATTTTTTGAGAGAACTAAAAAAATGTTTAAGGATTTTTCTTTTAAAATCGCGCTAATGACTAAAAGCAATCTTTATCTTAATGAAAAACAATTCAAAACAAAAAAAGCGTTAATAAAAAATATCAAAGAAGATGGGGTTAATTTGATTATCGGAACCCATAGTTTAATTGCCGGAGAAGATACCTTAAAAATCAAAAATTTGGGATTAGTAATTATTGATGAACAACATCGTTTTGGCGTAGAGCAAAGAGCAAAATTGGCTAAAAACGAAAAAAAAGGGCTTTCTCCCCATTTTTTATCTCTTTCCGCTACTCCTATTCCTCGCAGTTTAGCTTTAACACTTTATGGAGATTTGGATATTTCTTATCTTTCTGATATGCCCGAAGGACGTAAAAAAGTAATAACTAAAATTTTTAACGAAGAAGAAAAAAAATTTGCCTATAAAGCCATAAGGGAAAGATTAGAAAAAAAAGAATTGGCTTTTATTATTTGCCCCTTAATTGATCCTTCGGGAAAAATTAATAGTAAATCGGTTAAGGAAGAATATGCCAAAATAAAAAAAGAATTTTCTAATTTTAAAGTGGAAATGCTTCACGGAAAAGTTAAAAGTCAAGAAAAAATAAAAATTATTCAAGATTTCAGTCAAGGAAAAATTAATATTTTGGTCACCACTAATATTATTGAAGCAGGAATAGATATTCCTAAGGCGACAATAATGCTTATTTTAAGCGCCGAACGCTTTGGTCTTTCCCAATTATATCAACTTCGGGGGCGTATTGGTCGAAGTGAAAAACAGGCTTATTGTTTTTTAATATATGAAAACGTAGGAGAAGCGAAAAAAAGATTAGAAGCTTTTCTCCGAGCAAAAAATGGTTTGGAATTAGCCAAAGAAGATTTAATTTTGCGTGGTCCAGGGGCTTTATTTGGCTATGAACAAACAGGTCATTTGGCTAAATTTTCTTTAATTGATTTTAAAAATATCTCTTCTATAGAAAATGTGAAAAGGGTTGCTTTAAAATTTTCTTCTAAATATGATATTAAAAAATTTCCTGAATTATGGAAAAAAATAAAAAATTATATTTCTTCTTAATTATTTTTTTACTGGTCATAGGCATTTTCAGCGGCTGGCTAGCTTTAAAAGAAAAACACCCATCTCAGGAAACAAATATTCCCTCTTTAACTAAACCGGAAATTGTTTCTTTACCTACTATTAAAAATGTAATTATTCCAGAAAATAACCAATCTCAAGAAAAAATATCTATTCCTATGGAAACATTGCCTGAAGCGGTTGACCTTCCTGTACCCTTTACCTCTCAAGCTCCTTTTTATAATTGGGACGAACTCCACAATGAGGCTTGCGAAGAAGCCGCTTTGATTATGGCTAAATATTTTATTTTGGGAAAAAATTTAGACAAGGAAACAGCCGAAAATGAAATTTTAGCAGCAGTAAATTGGCAAGAAAAAAATTGGGGAGGGCACTTTGATTTAAGCGCAGAAAAAATAATAGAACTGGGTAAAAATTTTTTTGATATAGAAAAAATCACATTAGATAAAGAAGTAAATCCCCAAAAAATTAAAAATTACCTTTCTCAAGGAAAAATCATTATTGCTCCTTGTTTTGGCAGAAATTTAAAAAATCCTTATTTTAAAACACCGGGACCAATTTATCACGCTTTAGTTATTCGCGGTTATAAAAAAAATAATTTTATCACTAACGACCCAGGCACTAAACGAGGAGAAAAATTTATTTATTCCGAAGAAAATTTATTAGAATCAATTCACGATTGGCAGGGAGAATTCGGCAGATATTATTCCAAAGAAGAGGCAGTGAATTTAATCGAGCAAGGTGAAAAAGTAATAATTGTTATTGAAAAATAAAATAATTCCTCAATATGGAATTATTATTATTATTATTATTATTTTAACTTTTAATTTTGATTTTAATTTATAATTTTACATTTTAATTTTAAATTTTTGGCTTTTCAATGCCCTCGGGCCGATTCGAACGGCCAATCTCGAGATCCGCAATCTCGCATTCTATCCAATTGAACTACGAGGGCAAATTTGGGGACAGTCCCCTTTTTCCGCTCTTCGCAAACCCGCATCAATAAAGGCTTATCTCACCTGAAAATCAATTTTGACACTTTTTATACCAAATGTAAAAAATGATAAAAATTAAATTAAATTTTATATTTAAAATTCCAAATTCTAAATTCTGATCAAAATCGTGCCATTTTTGAAAAATCGTCTGAAAACCCGCATCAATAAAGGGTTTCCCGCGGTCGGTTTTTGGGGTCTGACCCCAATTAATATTAACTCATAAGCCGAGCCAACGGTTAATTTTATCAATTAAAGGTTCGTAAGGACGGCTCAAATCTTCAGAAATATATTTTTTTAAAAATTCGCGAATTTTGATAGGGTCTTCGTCCTCTAAGGGAAGAGAAATACTGGGAATAAGCATTCCCTTAAAATCAAAATATATGTTTTTTACTTGCGGTGGCTCATAAACTATACGAAAGTTTTTAATGTCTTGCCAAGTATAAAATTTATCGGATATTTTAATACCGTCTTCAAAAATATAAAAATCAACTATAAGGGGCTTTCGCTTATGCTCAAGGGTAATAATTAACATTGTTAAAATTAAGAAGATAATAAAAAGAAAATTTTTGTCAAAAATAGCAAAAATTAAAAAGGCCGCTAAAACAAGCATTGCTATTAAATAATGCTTTTTATTTTTTTCTTTGTTTCCTGTTTCGGCAAATTGCCAATGGAAAACAGGTTTTTTTGTTTCTATAACTTCTGATTCTTGTATTTTTTCTTCGGTCATATTAATTTTTTAAAAAAGAATTATTCTTGACTATTTGTTACATTTTAAATATTTAAAAACACTATCAGCAGCAATCATCCCTTCACTTAAAGCAGTAATAATTTGGCGTAAACCGTTTGAACCAGAGCTTACATCACCAGCGGCAAAAAAACCAGGAACACTTGTTTCTTGAGATGGATTAACTTTTATCTCTCCATTAGGGGCTAAATCAAGAGGAAATTTTATTTCAGGAAAATTTGGTTTTGAGCCTATCTCCACGAAAAGACCGTTTATTTTAATCTTACTACTTTTCCCATCCTCCCCCTTTAAAATAACCGCTTCTAAAAATTTGTCTCCTATTAATTCTTTGATATTTTCCCCCCATAAAACTTTTATTTTTTTATTATTTAAAACATTTTCTATCCAAATTGTTTCTGCCGGCAAATCTTCTTTTTTATTCTCTCGACAAATAAGATAAACATTAGAGCATATATCAGCCAAAAAAATGGCCGCGGTTAGAGCAGCATTCCCTCCCCCTACTACTCCTACTATTTTATCTTTATAAAAAGGGCCATCACAAGTAGCGCAATAATGAATGCCCCTGCCTCTAAAAAAATCTTCTTTAAGAATTCCTAATTTTTTTCGCTTTGTTCCTGTGGCTAAAATTACTGCTTTAGCCTCAATGTTTTCTCCTTTTTTTAAATTAACTAAAAAAATCTTATTTTTCTTTTCAATACAAGATACTTTTTCTTTTATAATGTTAACTTTATGATATCCAACAGTCTCTTCCATTTTTTCTGCTAATTCTCTGCCGGAAATTTCTTTTTCTGTGGGAAAATTACAAATTTTAAAAGCAGTTGACGCTTCACCGCCGATCAATTCTCCTACTACCAAATGATTTATTTTATAACGGCTAGCATAAAGACCGGCGGACAATCCTGCCGGACCAGCGCCAATAATGAGAAGGTCGCATTTTGTCATAAAAAATTAAAATATCTACACCAAATATACTATTTTGCTAATTATACAAATATTTTTGTTAAAAATATTTTAATTTAAGCCCAAAATCTCATCAATTTGCAATTTATCAAAACCCTTAATGAATTTTCCATCTATTTCAATCACTGGTACGGCCAATTCTCCTGTTTTTTCTAAAATCATTTCTTGAGCATTTGGATCAGACGAAACATCTATTTCTTCAAAATCAATATTTTTTTCCTGTAAATACTTCTTCGCCAAATGACAATAAGGGCAAATGGGGGTTGAATAAATTATTACTTTCATAAAATATATTATATCATATTCCTTAAAAAAGAAAATATTTAATAAAAAATGGCGTAGATTTGTTAGGCCATATTGTTATTCAATTATCTGGTCTAACAAAATCAGAAGGGTATGGGTGACCCTTCTTTCTATTATTAGATTGTTTTCTAATAATAGAATACGCCTTTAATACCTCCTTTAAAATAATTTTAAAAAATTTTCCCGTGAAAAATTATTTTTTCTTGGCGAAGCTGAGGAAATTCAGCTTCCCCTGTTTCAAGCAATGACCTTATTCTAAGAATCAAAGAATCTACCCATTTATTGTAACCAACAAAATAACGGTTAATTTCTCTTAAAGAAAATTCTACACTATTAATAGAGCTAAAAGCGAGTTTAGCCGATAAATTAGCATCTTTCTCCAAAAGTTTTTTAGTAAAGTTGTCTTTTTTCTCTTTGGATAAATCTTTGTTTAACAACGCTCGATAAAGTTTTGTCTCAAAAAGATTAAGATACCAACCTATTTCACCTAAATTTTTAAGCATTTTTTCTTCTGATATTTCTTCTTGAGAAAATAATAAATTGAGTAAAGAAAAAATTTGATTGGATAATTCATGCCCTTTTCGCCAAAGTTTAAATTGTTCCGGTTCTCGATAATTATCTCCTTTGGCAATGAGGTCATTAATATCAACGCCTAATTTAAGAAAATAACGATTAACTCTTTCTTCTGCCCGCTCAAAACTTGATTTTATATCCTCAAAAAATTGTTCTCCTGATTTATAATCATCTCCTCTCATAATACGACCTATCCTTAAAAGAAGAAGGTCTTTATAAATTGAGCATTTCGAACCAATAACGCATTCATCACAACGCCGGTCGCAAGAAAAAAAGGGCATTTTTTTAAATAATTCTGCCGGGGATACAGAGATGTCCTGCGTTTTTTTCTTTTTAGGGATAATGTGCTTTTCAAAAAATTTCACTCCGGGGTTATTAGAATTCGTAACAAAAATTTCTCCGCTTAACCCAAGTGCCTTCATTTCTTTTGCGGTTTTTTTTAAAATTTGAAACAGCTGTTTTTCTATATCGTCGTTATTTTTATTTTTATTTTTTTTAGAAGACATGTTTTTATTCATCTCCTAATTTATATAAAGATGGTTTTTGGGCGATAATTTTATAAATATTTTCAATAAAATCACCACCGGTATAACCAACAACAAAAGAAAAAATCGGACTACTTTGAAAAACCGAAGCCACCAGCAAACCAATAATTCCCGAAAGACAAGTCATTGTTAAAAAATAAGGAATATCAAAACCTACATTTTTATAAGAAAATTGATGTTTAATAAATCCGGTTAATCCTCTAACCGCCCCTCCGGCAAAACCCAAAATAATTGTTGTCCAATCCATAATATTTTTTTTATTTTTGCATCATTTTTAGTTCATAAACTATTTGCTCCGCTTTCTCTAAATTTCGTTTTGCTTCATCAAATTTATGACGCAAATATCCAGTAAGATCAATTTTTATTAGACCATTAATAATATCAGCAATTATCGTTTTTAATCTAAAAACCTCTTCAAATTTATTTTCTGTAGCTAAAAGCACCATTTTTCTAACTAATTCTCCGGTTAAATCGCAAATCCCTCCTAAATAATCATCAAAATTAACCTGTACTTTACTAATTTCTTTAATTTTGCCAAATTTCAAAACCTGCCAAAATAATTTTGCTTCAGTATATTCTTCTAATGCCGCTTTATAAAGGCCATTATATTTAAGAGGAGGAATTTTGGACAAATGTTTATTAAGAATATTCAAATCTTTTTCTACCTCTTTCAAAAGATTTTCTGCCTTTTTAATCTCGCCTCGATGAAGGGCGAAAATAGATTGTTTTGCTTTATGTAATATAAAATTTGCCCTACCATTTATTAATTGGCGAGTGTCTTCATAAATGTCATAATCTTTCTTTAATTTTTGGAACATAAACTATCTTTTTTTCTTTTTATGCCTCATTGCTCTTCTTCTTTTTCTTTGTTTATGACGATGCACTTTTTTTCTTTTTTGTTTTTTCTTCGTTCCCATAATAATTAATATAAACTTTTATTATTCTCTGTCAATATTTCAAACACGCCGAAGGTGAAAACCATCTTTTGTGTCTTCTATATTATATCCCAATTTGTTTATTTTTTCTCTTATTTTATCCGATTTTTCCCATTGTAATTTTCTCCTTGCCTCTTCTCTTTGCTTGGCTAAAGTTAAAATTTCCTGCGGTATTTCTTGTTTCTCTTCAAAGAAAAAATTAAAGACCTCGTCGACCTTTTTAAAAAAATTTAAAATTTCTTTCGCCTCTGTTCCGGTTAATTTATTTTTATCTATCAAAGAATTTCCCTTTTTTATTAATTTGAAAATTACGGAAATTGCCCGAGGGGTATTAAAATCGTCATTTAACGCTGTTTTAAATTCTTTTTCAAAATCTTTTGTTATTTTCAAACTCTTTTTTCTATCTTTAATTAAAGATAAATTTTTAATTTTTTCTAAAAATTCATCTATTCTCTTAATTCCGTTTTCCGCTTGGAAAATCGCTTCTTCTCTGTAGTCAACAGGAAGGCGATAATGTGATTTTAAAATAAAAAATCTTAAAGAGCGGTAAGAGTGCTTTTTTAAAGAATCTTTGATAAAAATAAAATTACTTTTTGATTTTGCCATTTTATCACCATTAACTGTTAAAAAACCTGTATGAAGCCAATATTTTACCATTGGTTTTTTGCCTGAAACTGCTTCCATCTGAGCAATTTCGGCCTCGTGATGAGGGAAAATTAAATCTCTAGCTCCACCATGAATATCGTATTGAGGCCCAAAATGTTTTTC
>MWDC01000020.1 GCA_002070355.1 Parcubacteria group bacterium ADurb.Bin159
GCTCAATTTTCTAAATGGTTTGGTCAATGTCAAGAATGCGGCGCTTGGGGGACTTTAGTAAAACAATCTTATCAAGAACACGGCTCTTCTTTAATTCAAAATAAAAATTTCGTTCAAAAATTTTCTGAAATTAAAAGAGAAGATTTTTCCCGCCTTTCTACCGGGATTTCTTTTTTTGATGAGGTTTTGGGTGGAGGTATTGTTCCCGGTTCTTTGGTTCTTTTGGGCGGAGAACCGGGAATTGGCAAAAGCACTTTAGTTTTAGAAGCAGCGGCTAATTTGAAAAAGCCGGTTCTTTATGTTTCTGCCGAAGAATCGGCTCCACAAATAAAAATGAGAGCTGATAGATTAGAGATTGATCAAAGTTTTCTACATTTTTTTACTAGTCAGGATATCTCAGAAATTATTGATACGGCTTTAAAAATAAAGCCGGCTTTGTTAGTGATTGATTCTATCCAAACTATTGGCCAAAGCAATATGGGGAGCGTTAATCAAGTGCGTCTTACCACAACCGCTTTGCTTAATTTTGCCAAATCAACCAATATCCCTGTTTTCATTATTGGCCATATTACTAAAGAAGGAGCAGTAGCCGGGCCTAAAACTTTGGAGCATTTAGTGGATACGGTTCTTTATTTAGAGGGGGACCCTTATCATTACTTTCGTTTGCTTAAGGTGAATAAAAATCGTTTTGGGCCGACTCAAGAGGTGGGGGTTTTTACTTTAGAAAAAACAGGGTTTAAAGAAGTTAAAGATCCAAGCGGCGTATTTTTAACCGAAGATAAAGAAAAAGAGCCCGGTTCAATAGTCGGGGCAGTGCTGGTAGGGAGCAGAATTTTTTTAACCGAAATTCAGGCTTTAACTAATCCTACTTTTTATCCTTATCCTCAAAGAAAAGTAAAGGGGATAGATTTAAAAAGGGCTGAGCTTTTAATCGCCGTTCTCTCTCAAAGAGCCAATATAAAATTAGCCCATTTGGATATTTATCTTAATGTTATTGGCGGTCTTTTTGTTAAAGAATCAGCAGTGGATCTGCCTGTTTCTTTAGCCATAGCCGGAGCCATAAAAAACAAAAAAAGTTTACCCGGGTTGGCGGTTTTCGGCGAAGTTGGTCTTGATGGCCGATTACGTTCGGTTAATTTTACCAAAGAAAGAATAAAAACAGCCATAAAGCTTGGATTTAAAAAAATAATCCTTGCTCAGGGCAAGGAAAGAATAAAATCTTCTCAAGCGGAGATTATTCCTGTAAAAAATTTATCCGAAGCTATTGATAAATCTTTTTTATAAGTTATTTCAAATACTTTTCTTTATTTTTTTGGTGTTCTTCAAATGTTTTAGCATAAACATTTTTTCCTTCCGGTCCGGCTAAAAAATAGAGATAATCAGTTTTTATAGGCCAAATAGCCGCTTCTATAGATTCTAATCCTGGATTGTTTATCGGACCTGGAGGCAAACCAGGATAAAGATAAGTATTATAAGGAGAATCTATTTTTAAATCTTCATTGGTTAATTTTTCCTTCGGCTTTTCTAAAAGATAATTTATAGTAGCGCAAGATTCAAGGGACATACCCATTTCTAATCGTTTTTGGAAGATTCCTGAAACAATTCTCCTGTCCTCTTTGTCTTTAGCCTCTTTCTCAATTAAAGAAGCTAAAGTAACAACTTCAAAAATAGTTCTTTTTTGTTCATTAACCGCTTTAATCTTTTCTTTATTAAATTTATTTTGAAAATTTTGAAGCATTTTTGAAATAATCGCCTCTGGACTGCTTTTAGCGTAAATGCGGTAAGTATCAGGAAAAAGATAACCCTCTAAACCAGCAGTTTGGGGCTTATCTTTTAGAAAATCATAAGAGGAAGTATCAATTTCTTGGAGAGCTTTTAAAAAATCCTCTTTTTTGACTACATTCTGATTTTCTAAATATAAAGCGATATCATTATTTGTCCACCCTTCTAAAATAGTAATAGTTTTTTCTTGAGGTTTTGGTCCGTTTAAAAAGGTCTTAATGATTAAAAAATGGTTCATATCAGGGCTTAAATCATATTCGCCGGCTTGAAATTTTGTCCATGCGCCGGTGAAATAAGACGACAAAGCAAAGAAAAAACTATTTTTAACCAATCCTTTTGTCTTTAATTTATTTCCGATTTCATTTATGCCTTCTCCTTCATTAATTATAAAAGTAACGGATTTTTTTTCTTGGGAAGGAGGTTGAATTTGCCAAATAATATAACCGCAAAAGAAAACAAGGAAACAAAAAATAACAAGATAAATAATTATATTTTTCAATTGGTTTTTCATTTTTAAATTATATCAAAAAGCCCAACCGCAGCAAGATATTAAAAAGGGGACAGTCCCCTTTTTCCGCCCTTCGCAAACCCGCATCAATAAAGGCTTATCTCACGAAAAAATCAATTTTGACACTTTTTTTACCAATTTTAAAATAATAATAAAAATAAATTAAATTTTATATTCCATATTCTAAATTCTAAATTCTGATCAAAATCGTGCCATTTTTGAAAAATCGTCTGGAAACTCGCATCAATAAAGGGCTTCCCGCGGTCGGTTTTTGGGGTCTGACCCCAATTAAGTATTTAATAGTTTGATATATTTTTATGTCTCTTTCTCTGGGCATTGTTGGTTTGCCTAATGTGGGCAAATCAACCCTTTTTAAGGCCTTAACAAAAAGACAAGTGGATATTTCCAATTATCCTTTTTGTACTATTTCGCCCAATGTGGGCGTGGTAAATGTACCTGATGAAAGAATTGATAAATTGGCAGAAGTTTTGAAACCCGAAAAAATTTTAAGAGCCACTATTGAGTTTTGGGACTTGGCGGGTTTAGTAAAAGGAGCGCATAAAGGAGAGGGGCTGGGCAATCAATTTTTGGAGCAAATTAGGAGAGTTGATGCACTTTGTCATTTAGTTCGGGTTTTCCCTTCGGAAAACGTAAGCCATGTAAGCGGGAGCATTAATCCATTAAGAGATATTAGCATAATCAATTTAGAACTTATTCTTTCTGATCTTTCTTTGGTTTCTAAAAATTTAATGGCTTTAGAAAAAAAAGTTAAAAGCAGTCATTCCAAAGAAGAAGAAAAAATAAAAGATGTTTTAGCATTAGCAGCTAAAAATTTAGAAGAAGGAAAAATGATTAAAGATTTAATTGTTGACGAAGAAGATAAAGAGCGGCTTAATCAATTTAATTTATTAACCAATAAACCAATTCTTTATATTTTTAATGTTTCAGAAGAACAATTAAACAGTAAAGATTGGCCTAAAATTCCTGAGCCGAATTTGGCAATTTGTTGCCAATTAGAAGCAGATCTTAGTGATTTGTCCGAAAAAGAAGCCCAAGATTATATTCGCGAATTAAATATTAGTGAAAACGGATTAGATAAGCTAATAAAATCCGCTTACCAACTGCTCGATATCATTACTTTTTTTACCATTCAAAATAACATTCTCCAATCCTGGACTGTTCCCCGTGGTGTTTCAGTTAAAAAAGCAGCAGGAAAAATTCATAGCGATTTTGAAGAAAAATTTATTCGTGCCGAAGTAATGAGATGGGAGGATTTAGTTTTATTTGGTTCAGAGGCAAAAGTTAGAGAGGCGGGTAAAATTAGAACCGAAGGCAAAGATTATTTAGTAAGCGATGGCGACATTATCCATTTCAAAATTTAATGGGGTCAGACCCCAAAAATCGCCCTTCGCAAACCCGCATCAATAAAGGCAAAACAAGCGAATTTTTAAATTTGGCACGATTTTGAATAAAAATTTTAATTTTTAGAAAATAAAAAAGTGTTGACATTTTGGTCAATACTTTTTTTAAAAATAATAGTCAGAAACTGTTATTTTTCTTTACATTTTAGGCAAAAACGCGTGGTAGGCGTTACTTCTAACTTAGCCCGGCTGATTTTTTTACCGCACTTTTCGCAAATCCCATAGGTTCCTTTTTTGATTTTCTCTAAAGCCAAATTAATCTCTTCGAGTTCTTCTTCAAGATTGCTTTTTAAGGAAATAAGGTCAGTATAGTTAGCTACTTCATCGGCATTTTCGTCTTCACTTTGGCCAATAGTAGGAAAAATTGTTGTATAACCATTTCCCGGTCGAGCGCTTTTTTTGGCGATTGCCTCTAACTTTTCTTCGGTTTTTCTTTGTTTCTCCTCTAAAATTGCTTTAAAGGAAGGGTAAGAAGAAAACATAAATAAAAAGTCAAAAATAAATTAAATTCTATATTTTATATTCCAAATTTTGTATTCTAAGTCAGGCAGGATTTAAGATTTAGAATTTATTATAATACATCCTTTAATTAACTCTTCTGTTTTATTAATTAAAATATATTCTAAAGGATTAATGTTATTAAACCAGATAATTGTGGGTTCATTTTCTAAAGGGAGAAGACAATCAATGGTTTCTTTTTGAATATTATTAAAAAATAAAAATTGTTCCGGAGAATGAATATTTTCTAAAAATTTTTCAAAAATTGTTAAATTGTTGGAGATAATTAAATAATCCTCTTCTTTCCCAATACCTATTTCTAGCAAAGGATCGTTAATTTTAAGACATCGAGTTTTTGACTTAAAACAATCCTCAAAAACAAAAGCATTAGGATCGGCTGTTAATTCGTAAGCTATTGTCTTATCAGGTAAAATTACTTCTTTTTTTTGAGGGTTTTGCCGGGCTAAAAAAGAACTAATTTTCGCCTCAATAGTAGACAGGTCTTCTTTTGTCGGATAAATAGCTATAAAATTTTCGTTTTCTTCGTAAACAAGATTTGGTTTATTCAAATCGTCAATGTTCAAAAGGATTAAACTATTGGATTTAGGAGAAATAAATTGGATTAAAGATATGTCCAAATAATGGTTATTTTTTGTTTTTTCTTTTGTAGTGCTTTGAAATTTAATTTTCCCCTGATTTATTTTAAATGATAAAGGATAAATTTTTCCCTTTATTTTAATGAATCCTTTTGATTGGTCAAGAGGGAGCGAAGAATTCATTGGTTTAATATTATTTAAATAGTTTAAATTCTCTTTTGATTTGCTGAAAGCAAAAATATTTTTTCCTAATTGTTTTTTAAAATAATTGTTAGGAAGGGTAAAATCGCCTTTTTTCTTTAAAATAATAATAGGGGTAGACGAAGAATTGGATATTTCACTTGAAGGGATGAGTAAAGAATTGATATTTTGCCAATTCGGTTCGCTAAAAACAACTATTCCCAGTTCTTGAAAATTATTTAAAGGCAAGGAAGAATCGTTGATAAAAGAAAATAATGTTTGTAAAATTGATTCTTCTTTTAAAAGCGGTTTATTTTTAAGATAAATATAGAGTACGGCCTGCTCTGGAATATAACTTGAGAGAGAATTTTTGGAGAAATAAAAAAAGAATAGTCCGATAAAAAGGGCTAAACCTAATAAAATAAAAAAAAATATTAAAAATAATTTTTTCTTCATTGGCGGTTAGAAGTGGTTAACGGGGAAGCGGTCCGGACGGGGCTTGAACCCGCAACCTCGGCCGTGACAGGGCCGCGATCTAAACCAATTGATCTACCGGACCATTATTTAGATTTAAGAGAATCAACAATTTTAGAAAAAAATTTAGGATATTTTAAAGCTAATTCAGCTAAAATTTTTCGATTAAGTTCAATTTTGTTTTTTGATAGATTATTAATAAATTTAGAATAAGTCGTTCCTCTCATTCGGCAAGCGGCATTAATGTTTATTTGCCAAAGACGGCGAAAATCTCTTTTTTTCGCTCGCCTGTCTCGCCAAGCATAAGCGCCGGCTTTTAGCGTGGCTGTTTTAGCTAATTTCGGCTTGTTTTTTCTCCCCCATTTATATCCCTTGGTTGATTTCAAAATTTTTTTTCTTCTTTTAAGATGTGTTTTACCGCGTTTTACTCTGGTCATATTATTGATTAAAATATTTATTACTTTAAAAGGCGAGAATAATCTGCCTTTAAAAAATTAAATTACTTGACGAACAGTTTTCAAAAATTCCTTAGGAATTTTTTTGTACTTTTTTTTGTTTCGAGTTACTTTTCCTGGTTCACGGGAATTAAAATGATCTTGGCCGGATTTTTGGCAAAGTAATTTTTTATTTTTAGTTACCTTAAACCTTTTTTTGATGCTTTTTTTTGTTTTTCCCATAAAAAAATATTTTTATACAGAGACAAAACCCCTTATTTATTGTATTAGAGCGGTTTTACAATGGCGATTATTTTTGCTCCTAATCGTTTTGGTGGTTGCTCTACCGCTGCATTCTCCAAAGATTGGATAAATTTTTGGAAAACATTAAGAGCTAAATCAAAATGGGCTTTTTCTCTCCCTTTTAATTGCATTTCAATTTTTATTTTTTTCCTTTCGGCTAAAAATTTTTTTGCTTGTGCTAATCTTACTTCTAAATCATGTTGGCTAATAGTTGGACTTAATCGGATTCCCTTTATCACATCGCTTGCTGGATGTTTTTGTTTTTTTTCTTGTTTTTTTAATTTATATTTAAATTGGGCGAAAGACATCATTTTGGCAATCGGCGGATTAGTTTTGGGGTTAATTTCCACTAAATCCAAATTTCTTTCTTGGCTTAAACGCAACGCCTCAGAAACGTCTAAAATGCCTAAATGTTCGCCGTTTTCATCAATAAGGCGAACTTTTGGGGTATTAATTCGATTGTTAAGACGATAATACTTCAAAAAGTCAAAAATCAAAAATAAAAACTTTCTAATTTTATATTTTCGTTCAAACTTTAGTGGAGGTGAGGGCATCGAAGCCCTGTCCAGAAAGTATCAATAAATCTCTCTACTCTTATAGTCCGGTTTATTTTTTCGGATTTCAGAATCAAGACCAGACAAAATTTCTGAAATCTTAGCCCGATTTATTTCAATGTTTTAATTTAGGCAATTAAAACATTTATCTCGCTAATTGACGCCAATATTAGATAGCGAGAATCTCTAATATCAACGGCTATAACTTTTGTTAAGCTACAGCAAAAGCCAGATTTTCGTTGGCAATTATTTTTTGTTGAGAAATTTTATGTCTTTCTCAGGACAAAGAGCAGTTTTATCTCAATCTTTCTGTCGAAACCTAGCACCCCCGATAAAAAATCAAAAATATTTAGAATTTTTTAATTGTTGTCTCATCTTTTTTTCCACTTCTCTTTTTTTAATAGCTTCCCGCTTATCCCATTTTTTCTTTCCTTTGGCTAGCCCTATCTCTATTTTGACTAGATTTCCCTTAGTATACACCTTTAAGGGTATCATTGTCAAGCCCTTTATCTTCAATTTGCCTATTAAATAATTAATCTCCTTTTTTTTTAAAAGAAGCTTTCTCGGTTTATCTGTCCTGTATTCCGGCCCCAAAGCAGCTGGCTTATAAGGAGCAACATAGACATTATTTAACCAGCAATTTGATTTATTGTCAAGAGCAATAAATCCGCCCTTGAGATCAATTTGTCCGTTTTTTATTGATTTAACCTCCGGTCCAGTCAAAACTATACCGGCTTCAAATGTTTCTAAAATATTATAGTCATAGTAAGCTTTTTGGTTTTTAGCGATTAAGGGCATAAAAAATTAAAAATTAAATATCAAAATACAAAATTAGAGAAATTCTCTTATGAAAATTTTGATCTTTGATTTTTTACCTTTTATCTTCTTATTATACCATCTTGTTGATTTAAATAAATATGATATAATTAGTTTTATGAGAATTGGGATTGATTGCCGAACAATTCTAAATCCGGAAAAGGGAGAAGGCGCAGGAATAGGCCATTACGTCTATCAATTAGTTCGTTATCTTTTGCTTTGCGATAAAGAAAATACTTATTTTTTATTTTTTGA
>MWDC01000021.1 GCA_002070355.1 Parcubacteria group bacterium ADurb.Bin159
CTCTTTAAAATATAAAATCGAAAAATTGAGTTTTTTAAATATATATTTTAAGCGATTAGCATCTACAGGTGTAAAAGAGAATATTCTCAAACCAGTTAATTTGTATAAAGGCCAATCAAAATAAAGACCTCTTAATTTTTTAATTAAAGATAATTTTTGTTGATTTTTTTTATACCAATTTAAATTTACGTTTATTCCCCAGAAAAATCCATCAGGTTTTAACAATTGATTTATTTGTTGAAAAAATAAAAAATCATTACAAATATAATAAAGAGAGTCGCGGCACATCGCAAATTTTATACTGTTATGAGGATATAAATTTAAATCCATTATATCTTGAAGATTAAATTCAATATTTTTTATCCCCTGCAAATTAATTTTAGCTATTTTATATACTCCGAGCATTTTATCGTGCCAGATTAATTTTTTAGGATTAAATTCGTTTAAAATTTTTAAATCCATACCCACGCCACTAGCCAAATCTAATATTATCTCATTTGAAATATTGATATTATAATGCTGAAACAGATTTTCAAAAAAGTTTTTATCTTGATTATATGAAATTTTTCGTTTGTTTAAATATTCCAAAGCATAATTTTCGTTATAACTTCTAGGATTACTGATAATTTTTGGTTTTAAATTACGAAATAGAAGCATATTTATATATTTTACATTTTTAAAAAACGAATAATTCTATATACTATCGCAAAATTAAAGTTTAATATTTTAAAAACAATTTTTTGAAATGATTTTTGTTTTTTAAAATATTCTGTCGCCCAGTAAAAGTCTATAATATTTTTTTGATTTTTTTTAATAAAATTTTCAATCAATTTGAAATGCTGAGTGTTTAAACTACTGGAATGGAGACAAATAGTGATTATGCCAAATGGGATTTGTCGGACTTTGCCGCTTATTTGGGGTATCCAAACTAAGTTATATCTTTTAAATGGCCATAGGGCAATACCGTCGCTAATATATTTAAAGTTATTAATTTCTAATGCCTTAACAGTATTTTTATCAAAAGAATGCGCTGGAGCAATAAAAATATCAGTTTTTATCCCCTTGTTTTCTAAAATTTCTTTCCCTTTTTTAATTTTTTCTATTTGTACTTTAAGAGGAGTTTTAGCAAATTCACTGCCTTGGTGCAATTTTAATATTCCGCCATCTTTATTAGCATATTGATGTGTATATCCGTGCATTCCCACAATATAATTTTTATTTTGCCAATCTCTAACTTTTTCCCAAAAATCTGGAATGGGTGATTGTTTTTTAAGCGAAGAATCTTGATTATCAGGTATTACTGCCAAAAGCGGTTTTACCCCATATTTATTAAAGATGTTGATTAATTTTTCAAATCTTTGCCAATCCATTTCAGGGCAAATATCATCAATTCGAAATATGTATTTAGCCATAAATTAATTGTTTATATAAATCTAAAATTTTTTCTGCATATTGTTCTATGGAATAATTTTCTTTTATTTTTTTATAGGCATTTTCGGCTAATTCTTCTCTTAAATTTTTATTATCCAATAATTTATTTATAGCTTTGGCTAATTCTTTCGGGTTTTCCGGGGGGATTAGTATCCCTTCTTTATAGTTTTCTATAACTTCTGGTATTCCCCCGACAGATGTGGCAATAACAGGTAATTTTCTACTCATTGCCTCTAAAATAGTTATGGGTAGCCCCTCCCATTTTGAAGGGAGAACTAACATTTTTGAAGAAAACATTAATTTATCAATATCTTTTCTGATTCCTAAAAATTCAATATTTTCATCTATTTTTAATTTTTTAACCATTTCTTCTAAATCTTTTTTCAAGGGTCCATCGCCAGCAATAGCCGCCTTAATTTGTTTTTGATATTTAAATTTTAAAAGATTGATTGCTTCCAGTAAAATATTAGCATTTTTTACTTTTTCTAATCGGCCAACAAAGAGCGCGTCAATTTTTTGGGGATAATTAGTGGGGATAAAATTGGGGATAGGAATAGCATTGGGGATAACAATACTTTTTTTATTTAATTGCGGTAACCAAGCGAGTAAGCTATCTTGTGTTTGTTGGCTAACACAAATGATTTTAGTATAGCGGCTATAAATAAATTTATCCAGCAATTTGAAAATTTTTGACGAACGGCGGCGATTATAAGGGCTGGTTTCTTCTCCGATAAATTGGATATTTTTAGACAATAATAATGAGGCGATAGCAACAAATAAAATAGCCGGGAATAAACGAACGTGGACAATATCAGGTTTTTCTTTTTTAACTAATTTAATTATTTTGAAAATTCCCGATAAATCGTATTTGGATTTTAGATTTAAATTATAAAGAGGAATATTGTTTTTTTGAATTTCTTCACCGAAAATTCCCAAAGAATAAAGCACGCATATTTCTGTAATAAATTCTGGATATTTTTTTTCTTCCAAAACCAAATTTTTAAGCCGTGACTCTGCCCCACCGGCATCCAAAGAATTAATTATATTAAGAATTTTGATGGACATAATTTTTAAATAATTTTTTATTAATTATGGTAAAGAAACTATAAATAACCGGAGAGGCAATAATTATTAGAAGCCACGCTATTTTGGACCTATGTCTTATCGCTGTACCATAATTTGAAACACCCCAGCCGAAAGTAATAAGAAACATTAATAAAATGAGAATAGAGAATAGCCCTATTTTAGTATTTTCACTCCAAATCTTTTTTATTCCAAATATAGAAGAGATAATTAAAATAAAATATAATAAACCATCAAAAAAAGCAATTAGGTCTATTTTTGAGGTGATTTGCCAAGGGAAAGGGGCAAAAAGAAAGTAAATTATTCTTATTGGTGTTTGCCAGATAAGATCAAAAAACGATTTTGGCGTAATATTAGAGAGATAATTTGCCCTTCCTCTGCTCGCCACAGTTACATATTTTGACAAAGTGCCAGGCAAACGAGAAAGAGATGTTTTAATAATGAATATTTTTTGACTGATAAAAGGATAGATACTAATTATTATTAATATTAAAATAATAAAAATAGTATATTTTTCTATTTTTTGAATGGGAATTTTCGTTTTTTTAAATAAAAGACAAAGTATATAGAGAGGCAGAATGGTAACTAATCCTGTATGAAACAAAATCGCCCCGATAAGAGATAAAATGCTTAATATAAAGAAATTAAAATTTCCTTTTTTGATAAATTTTACGAGCATTAAAAAGGAAAAAGAAAAAAAACACATTATTAAGGATTCTCTTAGCGTTATTACAGAATAAAGCACTATTGTGGGAAATATCGCGGTTATGATTGCTGATGTTAGGGCGATTTTTTTATTTTGAAAAATTTCCAAAGCAGTAAAATAAACAATAAAAATTGTAAGGCAATTAAACAAAAGATTTAAACCAGCTAAGGCGAGGGGAGCTCTTAGTGCTAAAAAATATAAAAAAGATATTAAAATTTCATATCTTATAGTGCCATCGCTTTTTAAAAATAATAAAACCAAAGAAGAAGCCGTTGATTTAAAATTTATCAAGTTGTTGGCTATTTGCCAACCTGCCCTTTCAAAATCTACAGCATCAGCAGTGCTATCCGGAAGATTCCCTATATATACCTGGAATATCGCTAATATTAATCTTAATACAAGAGCGAACAAAATAACAAAGAATAATTTTTCATTATTAGTTTTCGCTCCTAAAAATATAATAACAATACTAACAAGCAATAAAATAAAAAATCCATTAAAATCGCTATTTATTTTTAAACTAAACAAGGTAACAATAAGTCCAAATAAAATTAAGGTAATTAATTTATTAATCCAATTATTTTTTCCCATTGTTTAATAATTTTTTTAACATCAAAATCTCTAGCTCTCTCTAAAGATTTTTGTTTGTATTTATCTTGTAAATTTTTATTTTTTAATAATGCTAAAATTGCTTGAGAGAGTATTTTTTCTTCAAAGGTTAGAGGAGCATTAGCTGAATAAAGTTTTTCGTCATCAACCGGCGTTAAAATGCCGTATTCAGCATATTCAATATCTTTAGTTTGATAATTTATATTAGTGTGAGGAGCCAAAATTTCTCTTGGTCCGCAAGGGCAATCTGAAGATATTATAGGCAATCCGCAAGCCATCGCCTCGAGAAGAACATTCGGAAATCCTTCAAAAAATGATGTTAATACAAAAATATCAGATTTGCTTAAATATTTAAAAGGATTTTTTTGCCAACCTAAAAATAAAACATCTTTTTCCAAATTTAAATCTTTAACTATTTTTTTTAGATATTGTTCCAATTCTCCTTGTCCTAAAATTGCCAATTGGCAAGAATAATGTTTTTTAATTTCAGCAAAAGTCCTTATTAAATGCCATTGACCCTTTTGCCCAGTCAATCTCCCTGAGGTTATAATTATGGGAATATTATTTTTAAACCACGGATGATTAATTTTTTCTTGAGCTAATTGATTAATTTTTTCAAAATTAATTGGGTTATAAATAGTTTCTATTTTATTCTCTTTTATATTAAAGTTTTTTATTAAATCAGCCCCAACCCCATTAGAAACAGTAATAATTTTTGTTGTTTTGTTATAGAGAATTTTTATTAAAATTTTATATATTTTGCCATAAAATCCCTGACATATTTTTGATAAAAAAACGCGAACGCTGATTATTGATTTTTTATTTGTTATGATGTTAATAATATTAGCCGTTTCCATAAAACTTATCACCCAGTCAGGATTTTCTTGTTTTAAAAGTTTTTTAAATCTATAAAATCTTTGGAGAAAATGGATAATTTTAAGAAAAAAGTTTTGAGAAGCCGGGCAATCCAAAGAAATTAATTTTCCCTTATAAGGATAGGAAATTTTTTTGTTAAACAATACAATAATACGTTCAATATCATTTGATAAATTTAACGACAGTTCGGATACCACTTTTTCGGCTCCGCCATTCGCCAAAGTGGGAATTAAAAATATTATTTTTTTATTTTTTGAGGATTCCATTTATTTATTTTTTATATTCAATATATCCTTTCCAGCCGCTTGATGGTATAAAATGGCAATTTAATTTATCGTAGATTTCATTAAAATTTTGGCATTGTTGAGAATATATTTTAATATTTTCTAATTTATCATTAAATAAAGAGTAGTTTTTACTGTTTAAGGCATATTTGAATGTTGGTATTTTTTTATAATCAAAGCCCATTATTCTACTACTTACAAGATCGACGGCAACCGGGTTATGTCCGGCAACTAAAATTCCGCATTTTTTGGGGCTTGGTTCTAATGGTCCCTCTTTTTCTCCGGCGATAACAGCATCAACGATAATGAACATTTTTCTTTGAATTTTGTCTTGCAATTTACCGTTTTTATCAGCGTAAAAAGCTATTTTATTTATATCTGTAATTGTACGTGGGATTGTATCATTGCCATACCAACTGCCCTCAAAATAAGGGTCGGGAAAGGGCAGGATGTATTTTGTTCTATTAATTAGAAAGTGCAATAAGCGCCATAAAAAAAACTTCAGTTTGTTGGTAGCGGTATCCATTCGTTCGTTTAATTTTGTCAATATTTTTTTCCTCGCGCTTTTATATAGATATTCATCCCCGCCTTCTTCTGTAGAGCCAATTCGGTGGTGAGGTAGCCAATCTTTTGAACCGTTAATACCAATTAAATTTTTTAAGGAGCAGGTTATACCTGCTTTTCTATGTGATTTTAATTTAGGTAAATTTATTATTATATCGGATTTTAAGACACTATTCGGAATTAAATATTCGTTTTTTTCTTCATTGTGATGTTTTAACATTTTTTTCTTATCATAATTTGTCACCCTAAACTTTTTATAATCTTTATTAATTTCATAAAACTCGCTATCATTTTTTAAATTAATTACTGTGTATCCCAAAGGGTCGCCGCTATTTGTTTTTTTTGTTAAAAATCCTAATTTATTTTTTTGAGATATTTCTTTTCTAAAATCAATAAGGTTAATTTTGATAGAAGTATTTTTGTTATAAAATTCAGTTATTTTATCTAAACCGAGAATTTTTATTGTTTTTTCAAAATCGCCAGTTTGAAGTGGCGCATCGCCAATTATTATTGTACCTACTCCTTTTAGGGCAATATAAACATAATCAAGAATAGCCCTTATAATCAAGCCGTTGGTTAGTAATGCGTCGGTATTAAATGATGCGGCATTATAGTGCTCTACCATATTTGGTTTTATTAAGACACTATCTTGAGGTTTTATTAAATCACCAAGAGGATTCCATATTTTTTTACCATAGTTTTCTTTATCCATTTCCAGCATAAAAAGCATCTTTCGAATTGAATCATAAACAAGATTATTTTTACTGATATTTTTAAAAGGATATTCTGGATAATTTTGTGAAGGGTGAAACGGCGGATTAGAATTATAATCTAATTTATTATCTTTAATAATAGCAACTTTCATAATTTATTTAAAAATTAAAGATTTTGTATACAGATGTTTCCCTTGTGGCGTTTTAGGGATATCTTTAACAAATTCCCAGTTAATTTGACAATTTTGCCCCATTACTAATCTAATTTTATTTTCGATATCTTTTTTATCGTTTGTGTTTATCTTTTTTTCTAACACCATTAATATTTTTATTTTTTCATAATCTTCTTGAATAACTTGAAATGTTTTTACCCACTCCTTTAGATAGAATAAATGAGTAAAATATTCTCCATAAATCAATGTTTCATCTTTTAAGACAAAATGATCAGTTATTCTTCCGGTGATTTTTTTAAGTGTTGGCAAAATATTTTTACATTGACATTGTTTGGGATCACCTATGGCCGTATCACCGATTTCGTATCTTATTAAGGGCATAGAATAATTATGCAAATTAGTAATAATAATTTTTCCTTCTTCTGCGGGTTGATTATTCATATCTAATATCTCCATATAATTATTAAACATAAATATGTGCATAAAATTATTTTTACATTCTCCGGCCATAGCACCGACTTCTCTTGAACCATAAAAATCATATAATTTAGTTTTGAATATTTTTTCTATTTTTTCTCTCATTTCGTCTCTTAGTGTTTCCGCAGCGCTTATGAGTATTTTGGGCGTATAAATTTTTAGATTTTTCCTTTCCGCATATTTACATAATTCATATAACGAACCAGCGTATCCTCTTATTAATTTAGGTTTAGATGAATTAATAATATCAATATAGCTCTTTATATCTTTTTCGGTCATTTTAAAGCTGTTTAAAGTTATACGATTATTTAGCCAATTGCTTATTTTTGCCCTAAACCCAATGCTTCCTTCAAATAAATCTCTTTCCGACCCCCATAATAATATTTTTTTAACAATTCGTTCATTAATATTAAGCATATTATTATAATAATATGCTTCCGTGGCATTTGACCATTTACGATATGTCTCGTCTTGTAACAATTTTAACGGCTCTCCAGTAGAGCCGCCGGAAGAATTCCAGTAATGTTTTCTTTTTTTGTAATCTTTGGAAATTAAATCTTTTTGATTTTTTCTAATTAAATCTTTAGTTAAAATAGGGATTTTACCAAATTTTGACAAATCTACTTGATTATTCTTTACTATATTAATTTCACCAAAGATTTTTCTATAATAAGGCACATTGTAATAACTATGGAGGATTAAATTCTCAAGGTATTTGTTTTGTACCCTGATCAAATCATCTTTAGTTTTAATAGATTTAATTTCTTTGTATTGTTTGCTATAATCTTTTCCTCTAATTTTAAGGGCAATTTTAAATAATAATTTTTTTTCCATAATTTT